>JBDGYW010000067.1:0-16984 GCA_039588935.1 Gemmatimonadota bacterium
AGGCACGCCTGACGCGGTCCAGGCCCTGATCAAAGCGGCCGAGCCCGGGGGCCGGTTGATGGGGCGTAAGAGCGCCGACCTGCGGGTCGCCGCTATCGAGGGGTTGTACCTGGCGGGTGGGTCCGCGGTCGCAGATAAGCTGAAGACTCTCGCGAAGGACAAGGACAAGGCCGTTCGCCAAGCCGCAGACCAGGCACTGGAGCGACTCCAGAAGGAGTGACCCGACACCCGTTCCTCCTGTGGTACTAGACGCATCTCCGTGACCCACCCTGTTCACGCGTTCCACCGAGACACTGGAAGTCGGTCGCATGAAGTTGCGCGACACTGGGGCGCCCAATAACATTCTGCCGTTCCTGGATGGAGAGTTGTTGACGATGCCAGTGACTGGACGGATAGACAAGACGACAGGTGTCCTGATCTGCACGGTGACGGGAGCGACGTCGGTGGAGGATCTCCTGGCAGCAGGGGACGAATACATACAGGATCCGGACTTTCGACCTGGTATGGATGCTTTGTGGGATGTACGTGGTGCTGAGATGACTGGCGGAACCCTGGAGCAGTTACGGCGTTTCGGCAGCACAATTAGCCAACGTGTTGTCCAAAGAGGAGTTGGGTATCGGGTGGCGATCGTGTCGGCAGGCGACGTGAGCTTCGGAATCGGCAGGCAATGGGAGGCGATCGCGGATCAGTTGCCATTCGACATCATGGTGTTCCGGGACGTGGAGGAGGCCTGGCGCTGGCTCCGGTCCAGTGAAGCTACGGGTTCGTAAGCCTGAACGGACGCGACCATGGGTCCTGGGCTCCACTCATATTTCGGGTGTGCACGAGGGTGAGTCCGACGAGCAACAAGTCGTGCGTCTTCGAATCGTACCTCCGCCCCATTGGCCACGAGCCGCCAGTCGTCGCAACCTCCTTTGCAGATACCTCACCAATCACCTTTTGTGGGAAACTACCCTGCAGCAGAAGATTGTTTGTCATGCGACAATCCTTCTAAGTTTGTTCTTTCGCGTGAACAGACAACGCATGATCGAAATGGTACAATCGAAGGAATGACCGTGCGAAACGCGTTCGCCCTTCTCTTGACCGTGGGTTTGCTCAGCGGCTGCACATCAGCCGGTAGCGTGGACATGCCAGACGATGCTGGCTTCGTCGTGGCGAACAACAGTGAAGCTGCATGGGCATCAGACGCGGCCTGGTCCGTGTCTTCTGGTCCGCGCGTATCGGTGGGTATGCTGGACGGACCTGCACAGTACCAGCTTTTCGATGTAAGGGCGGCGGCGCTACAAGCCGATGGGGACATCGTGCTGGTAGACGGAGGGACGCGCGAGGTGCGGCTGTACGATCAAGATGGCGCCTATGTGAAGACGCTCGGCGGGCGCGGCTCGGGCCCCGGGGAGTTTCAGGAACCAATTCAAGTGTTGATCACGACCGACGATTCGGTGCTCGTGTGGGACGACGCCCTCTTTCGAAGCACACGGTTCGATGCTTCCGGTGAACTTGTCGGTGTTCAAACAGTAATTTGGGGTGAAATCGCGAAGGCCGTAGATCCGCCTCTCTACCCTTCGACGATGGCGCTGTTGCCAGGCGGTTTGATTGTTGTGGAGTTGATCGAAAAAGCAGGCAAGGACGCGCTGCCTGGAGTGAACCGCGCGCAGAGTGGCGCGTTGCTCGTATCTCAAGACATCTCGCACGTCGACACCCTGATGTTCTTCAAGGACGTCGAGCAGGAGGCGGTAGACGCACCGTGGGGGGGACGGTTCGGGATCGAGCCCCCAATGGCGAAGAACACGCTTCTAGCGGTCCAATCGACTTCGCCGAGGATCTGTTTTGGCGATCAAGCGGCCCCGGAGGTCCGCTGTTTCGGACCGGACTCGACACGAATCGTTGTGCAATGGCAGGCCGAGGCGGCGCCGATAGAGGACTTCTGTTTGCCGGAAAGGTCTCTGAGGCAGCCGTGCAGGAGATGTTGGAGCAGGTATCAGTCTCCCCGGTGCGTCCGTACTTCACGCGACTGGTGCTCGATGTGGTCGGCAACCTCTGGGTCGAACAGCGGCCGGTAAACTGGGCCGAGCCCGAGGAGATCGACTACCTCGTGTTCGATCCGGGTGGTCTGCTGCTCGGCACCGTCGTTCTTCCACCGATCGACGTGCTCGAGATCGGTGAGGACTACGTTCTCGGCGTCTACAGAGACGATATGGAAGTGGAGTACCTTAGGGTACACGCGATAGTGAAACCACCGGTCACAGACCGAGCTATGTGAAACCGCAGTTTCTTTTGCAACTGATTGGATCCATATAGATGACGTCCCAGGCTTTGCATACATCCCTCATAGTCACCTTCGGATTGTTCGCTGGTGCGGGCGGCCTCACTGCTCAGCAGGTGCAAGATAGAGTCGTCT
The DNA here is from genome assembly GCA_039588935.1 of Gemmatimonadota bacterium. Taxonomy (GTDB): domain Bacteria; phylum Gemmatimonadota; class Gemmatimonadetes; order Gemmatimonadales; family GWC2-71-9; genus JBDGYW01. The sequence goes on from JBDGYW010000067.1 coordinate 2,399, forward strand.
CCGAGCCCCCCGCGTCCACGGTCAACCGCCCCCAGGTAGAAGCCGGCATGTTGGCTGGCGAGATAAAGATGGACGGGGTGTTGGACGAAGACGCATGGTCGCGAGCACCTGTTGCGACCGGGTTTACGCAGGGGACGCCTGTGGAAGGCGTCCCTGCCGAGGAAGAAACGGAGGTTCGAGTCCTCTTCGGCGACAACGCCATCTATGTGGGTGCTCGGATGTTCGAGTCGGACACTTCGAAGATCGTGGGCCGCCTCGTGAGGAGGGACGAAGAGGGAATCTATGACTACCTGTCAGTTTCTTTGGATCCGAATCGCGATCGGCGAACCGGGTACTACTTCCGAGTAAATGCCGCCAACGTCCAGGTAGACCAATACTACTACGACGATCAAAGGCTCGACCGGGCTTGGAACGCAGTTTGGGAGTCGAAGGTCAGCCGCGATGAATTGGGATGGACGGCGGAGATCCGCATTCCCCTCTCTCAAATCCGTTACGAGTCGGCAGAGGTTTTACAGACCTGGGGTGTCAACTTCGCCCGGAAGCGGATGTCGTCAAACGAGACCAGTTACTTCTCTCTTCGATCTCGCACCCGGCAAGGATTCGTCAGCCAGTTCGGAACACTGCAGAACATCCGCGTTCCAAGGTCCTCGAGGCGCGTCGAGATACGTCCCTACGTAGTGAGCGGGTTACACACCGGACCCTCAGAGCCAGGCGATCCCTTTTTTGACGGATCGGACGCAAACGGCCGAGTCGGGACGGACCTTCGCTTCGGATTGGGATCCGCCTTCACCCTCGATGCAACCATCAATCCTGATTTCGGGCAGGTGGAGGCCGACCCCGCGGTCATCAACCTGTCTGCGTTCGAGACCCGCTTCGAAGAGCGTAGGCCGTTCTTTGTCGAGGACGCTCAGGTATTCGACTTCAGTTTGGGGCTGACGGGTCGCGGTGACGAACTCTTCTATTCGAGGCGGATTGGTAGGTCGCCTCAGGGATACGCACCGTACTCGGCCACGTATTCGGAGAAACCATCCGATGCCACCATCCTCGGCGCGGCGAAGGTCACGGGCAGAACCTCGGGCGGATTGTCCTTTGGTGCGTTGGCGGCGATGACCGACTCCGAAGAGGGTAGGGCTTTCTATGAAGGCGACGGCAGGTACGAGAGTTTCCTCGTGGAGCCCAGGGCGCAATACGGAGTTGTGAAAGTTCAGCAAGACTTCAGGGACGGAGCTTCCCAGATCGGTGGGGTGGTCACCGCCATGACGCGTGACCTCCCTGACGACGGGAGCTTCAACCAACTCTCCTCGGAGGCATTCACTGTCGGAGTTCGATTCCAGCACCAGTGGCACAACCGGGATTGGGAATTGAATGGGTTCTTTGCGGGAAGTAACGTCCTTGGCGATTCCGCTGCGATGATTCGAATCCAGCGTTCCAGCAACCACTACTTCCAGCGCCCCGACGCCACTCGTCTGGGCGTGGATTCGGCGGCGACCTCCCTTAAGGGTGCTCAGTGGCGGCTAATGCTCCGTCGGCAGAATGGGCGACATTGGACTGGAGGCGCTTGGATCGGCGAGACGACGTCTGGCCTCGAGATCAACGATCTCGGCTATAGCCGTTCCTCCGAGAACCTGGAGGCTGGTGCCAACGTCAACTACCGTGAGATACGACCGGGCTCATGGTACAAGAGCTACAACGTACTGGCATGGACGGTGGCGTCTTGGAGCCACGAAGCGCTGGATGATGTCGGATCGTGGGATTCGTGGGAAAACGCTCGTCTCATGGGCACCACCAACGTTACCGCGAGAAGCACCTTCAAGAACGACTGGACCGGCGATCTCACGCTCACCTACAGCCCCGACCACTTCAATTACGGCCTTACGCGTGGTGGCCCGGTCATGCTGGACCCGGGTAGCACGAATATCCGGGCGGGCATCAACACGGACGCTCGAAAACCGGTGAGTCTCAGGGTCAGCCTCAGCCGAAGGGTGGGGTTCGACGATTCAGGCGATGAAATCAGTGTCAATGGTACGCTGAGTCTCAAACCGTCCGACCAGGTGTCGCTTTCGCTGGCGCCTCGAGTCAGCAGCCAAACCGTCATGGACCAATACGTGACATCGACATCGACTCGGTCCTACGAGCCTACCTATGGCCGTCGGTATCTCTTTGGGGAACTGGAACGGCGGACTGTGTCGATGCAGGCCCGTGCAAACTGGACATTCACGCCCAACCTCTCATTCCAGCTGTTTGCTCAGGTACTTCTATCGTCGGGTGATTACGCGACCTATAAACAATTGTTGGCTCCCAGGACCTACGACTTCGACCGGTTCGAAGCCGGCACCTTCTCGGAGGCAGGTGGCTTGGTGAGCTGTGTAGGAGGCCAACTCTGCACGGAAGTGGAGGAAGACGGCGACCTGACGCAGCACGTCGACTTGGATGAAGACGGCGTTGCCGACTATTCCTTTTCGGACCGCGACTTCAACGTGCGGTCGCTTATAGGCAATGCGGTGCTGAGGTGGGAATACTTGCCGGGCTCGACGATCTTCATCGTTTGGCAGCGGCGGCAGGCGGGGAGCGTTTCTGTTGGCGACTTCGACTTCGACCGCGACCTGGATGCGCTACTGCACGCCCCGTCGGACGACCGGTTTTTGGTCAAAGTGAGTTACTGGCTGGGGCTTTAGTCAGCTGACTCCAGCCTCACTGGTGTCTTCATCCGCCCTCGAGCGGTGTCAACGCGACAGTACGGAAGTGGATGACGCCACCCTCGGACTGCAGTCCGATCCTGCCGGGCCGGATGTCACAGCCGGTTGCCTCGTTGACCTTCTTGCCGTTCAGGATCAGCGTGATCCTGTCACCGTCTGCAGTGATCTCGTACCTGTTCCACTCACCAGGCTCGTTCTCGTTCCCCTCGATCTTGGCCAGCTGCCATCCCTGCAGCCTCGGGATCTCGGATAGCCGGTCCTCGTCGCCGCCGATCGTGAAGCCCAGGAATCCGTACATGTCGCCTGCGTTGCCGGCCTGCAGCTGTGCCTCCACGGAGTTCGGCAGCATGGCGGGCTCGCCGGTGATGCGCATGAGCACGCCACTGTTGCCTGGCGTTTCGGGCCACCGCCATTCGACGACGAGCTTGAAGTTTTCGTAGTTGTCCACCGTTTGCAGATAACCTCGGGGCTCTCCCGTACCCACCAGGACACCGTCCGTGACGCTCCAGACATCCTCCATCTCGGCGCCCTCCTCGACGAGGAACGACTCCCACCCGGACAGATCGCTGCCATTGAACAGTTGGATCTCCTGGCCCTCGCCCAGCCTCGGGGTGGAAGAGTAGACGAGTGCGGGAGCGGACAGCACCACACTGCCTGCGGTTAGGGTCTTGATGAATCCACGACGGGAGACGGACGCGTCGGAACGGTACACGTCTGACGTCGATCGGTCCTCATTGTTTGAAACGATCATTTGGGAGTTCCTTTCGAGGAGTCCGCCGGCTGCGGAGCAGTGCTTTCCAAGATGCTAGCAGAAGGTACCCACTATTCAAGTCCCAGAACATCCTGGCTGAGGCGTTGGCATCTGCTTCCCGTTGGCGGCCATCCTTCCTGTCCCTTGTCCTTCGATGTACCTTGGCGAAACCCTTAGGAAGATTTGATCGTCACGAGGTTGGCCAGGGGACTCTTTGCGCGTGCCGGATACACGCCTGGAGGCATTTCTCATGTCATCAGACACAATGAACACCACTCTCGGTCTCATCATCGGCAACCGCGGGTTCTTTCCCGACCACTTGGTGCAGTCCGGGCGAGAGGACATGATCGCCGCGCTCACCCGTGCGGGCATCCAAGCCATCGTGCTCGACGAGAACCAAACCAAGTACGGTGCTGTGGAGACGTACGCCGACGCCCAAGCCTGCTCCGACCTATTCAAAGCGCACGCTGGTGCGATTGAGGGTGTCATCGTCTCGTTGCCCAATTTCGGGGACGAGCGCGCGATCGCTGACACGCTCCGCCTTGCGCGCCTCGACGTGCCAGTGCTCGTGCAGGCCACGCCTGACACGCGGGATCGGATGTCGATCCGGGACCGCCGCGATAGTTTCTGCGGTAAGATGTCTGCGTGCAACAACCTGACCCAATACGGCATCCCCTACTCCATCACTAGGTTGCACACGGAGAGTCCCGATTCAGAGGAGTTCTCGAACGATCTGGAGTGGTTCGTGGGTGTCTGCAAGATCGTCGGTGGATTTCGAAACCTGCGCATCGGTGCCATAGGAGCGCGCCCGGCAGCGTTCAATACGGTCCGGTACAGCGAAAAGCTGCTCGAGGAGAGCGGGATCACAATCGAAACTGTGGACCTGTCCGAGATCCTCGGTCGAGTCGATCGGCTGAGCGACGACGACCCGGCGGTGAAAGCCAAGCTGGAGGCTATCCTGGGTTACGTACCGGTCGGCGACACACCCCAGCATGCTCTGTTGAAGCAGGCGAAGCTTGGTGTGGTGATCGAGCAGTGGATGGTTGAAGCAAGCGTGTCCGTCAGTGCACTCCAGTGCTGGACCGCTCTTGAGACCTACTTCGGTGTGGTTCCCTGTACGCTCATGAGTTTGATGAGCGACCAGCTAATGTCTAGCGCCTGCGAGGTGGATATCTGTGGGGCACTCGGCATGCACGCGCTCCGACTCGCGTCCGGCACCCCATCGGCGCTGCTCGACTGGAACAACAACTACAAAGACGATCCGGACAAGGCCGTCTGCTTCCACTGCGGCAATCTTCCGAAGCACTTCTTCACTGAAGCGCGGATGGACTATCAGGAGATCATTGCGGGCGCGGTGGGGAAAGAGAACACATACGGCACGTTGGCGGGCCGCGTGAAGAGTGGCCCGATGACGTTTGCTCGCTTCTCCACCGACGACAGCGCCGGTTGGATTTCAGGCTATGTGGGGGAAGGCGCGTTCACCGACGATCCGTTGGACACGTTCGGCAGTGCGGGTGTGGTGCACATCCCGCGCATGCAGGGACTACTGCGGTTCATCTGTGAGCGTGGCTACGAACACCACGTGGCGGCGAATCTCTCATCCGTGGCCGGCGCGGTGTACGAAGCTACCACCAAGTACCTGGGTTGGGAGATGCACTGGCACGAACGGGATTGAGACTCACCTGACGACCTCGAACCTGCCGGTCACAACGCCGGTCGTACTTGCATCTGCGATGCCTCTGAACCCGGGCTGTTTGCCGCCGACGGATATCTCAAACACCCCGGGCTCGACCACGCGTTGACCCTCGTTATCGATCATCGACAACTGACGGGATTCGAGGTTGAACGGAACTCTCCGACTTTCTCCCGGTTGCAGGAACACTCGTTGGAATCCTTGTAGCGACCTGATTGGCACCGGGACCGAGGCCGCCACGTCGGTTACGTAGAGTTGGACGACCTCCTCGCCGGCCACAACCCCGGTATTCCTGATCTCGACAGATACTGCCACATCCTCATCGACACTCACTTGAGAGGGAAGCTCGAGATCGCTGTATGTGAAGGTCGTATAGCTCAAACCGAAACCGAACGGGAAGAGGGGGTCACCCTCGAAATACCGGTAAGTCTTCCCAGCCATGTTGTAGTCGGTGAACGGCGGTAGCTGAGACACCGACTTGTAGAATGTTACGGGAAGCCGCCCCGCGGGATTGTAGTCACCGAACAGCACATCGGCGATCGCGGGGCCGGCCGCCTGGCCCGGGTACCATGCTTCGACTATGGCTGGGACGTGTTGGGCGGCCCAGTTGACCGCAACGGCACTGCCATTCAGTAGCACAAGCACGACCGGCTTGCCGATTGCGGTCACCGCACGGATCAGATCTTCCTGATTGTCAGGGAGCTGAATGTCGAGTCGATCGCCACCCGCAAACCCCGGTACCTCGACCTGCATCTCCTCACCCTCCAGCCTCGGCGATAGGCCCATCATCATCACGATGGCATCCGCCTGTCTCGCAGCCTCCAGCGCTTCCTCCCGTAAACGCGGTTCCGGCCTCATCCACACCAGCTGCATAATCGCGTCGGTGCGGCGGTCCCAGTATTCGAACCGTATGTCGTACGCGCGATCCGCCTCGAGATCCAGGTCCGCCCACCTCGGCAATACAACGTGACGATCCGAGAACTCGACCAGAAGCGAATCGTCCACGAATAGCCGGGCGCCGCCAAATACGCGGAAGCCAAGTGAGTAGTGTCCCGATACGGGCGGCGTCAGCGTACCGGTCCAGCGCACGCTAAAGCTGTCCGCCGGCATGCCGGCGGCCGGAATCCCGTCCCACCAGTGGAAGTCCAACTGGCTGTCGATTTGTTCGACAACAGGTTCGCCTTCGAGATCGTTGCCGGCGAAGTATTCAGCCCGCAAACCCCGCACTGTATCGCCTTCCTGATAGGTGGACAGGGCACTCGATGGCACGACCTCGAACGACGGAGTGTTCGGTGCTACATCGCTTCCCCTGGCGTAGAGTACACGCGTGCCCGGTCCGACTGTACGCCGAATCCCCTCGAGCGGCGTGATCGGATCGGAGGGGACGCCGTTGTAGTTGCCGAGCAGTACGTCCACGTCGTCCGCGTTGGGCCCGATCACGGCGATGGTGCCGAGGTCTTTGCTGAGCGGAAGCACGCCGTCGTTCTTGAGCAGGACGATCGATTTGCGTGCTGTCTCCACCGCGAGTTCCCTGTGCGGGTTCGATTCGTTCACACTGAAGGGCGTGTTCGTCCAGGGCACACGATCGGGCGGGTCGAACATCCCGAGCCTGAACCGGGTGCGGAACAACCGCCGCAACGAGACATCGAGTTGGGTTTCGTCGATGAGTCCTTGCTCCACCGCAACCACGAGGCTGTCGTAGGTTACACCGCAGTTGAGATCGGTGCCTGCGATCACCGCCATAGCCGCCGCCTCAGCCGGCGTTTCGACCAGCTCGTGCGTGTTGTAGATATCCATGATTGCCCAGCAGTCGGAGACGATATATCCGTCGAACCCCCACTCGTCCTTCAGGATCTGCCTGAGCAACTCTTCGCTTGCGCAGCAGGCGTCGCCGCGAAACCGGTTGTAGGCGCACATTATCGATTGCGCATCTGCCTCAACGATGGTTGCACGAAATGCCGGCAGGTAGGTCTCTCTGAGGTCGCGCTCATCGACCACGGCATCGAATGTATGGCGATCAGGCTCGGGACCGCTGTGGACGGCGTAGTGTTTTGGGGTGGCCACTGTCTTCAAGTAAAATGGATCATCCCCCTGCAGGCCGCGGACGAACTCTACGGCGAGCCGTCCGGTGAGATACGGGTCTCCACCGTAGGTTTCCATACCCCGCCCCCATCGGGGGTCACGGAAGATGTTGATGTTCGGAGACCAGAAGGTGAGCCCCTCGTAGATGCCTCGCCTGCCGTGCCGTACAGACTCGTGGTATTTGGCGCGCGCTTCGTCTGAGATGGCGGTCGCCACCCGTAACATCAATTCGGTATCCCACGTCGCCGCCAGGCCGATCGCCTGTGGGAACACTGTAGCGCGTCCGGCTCTGGCTACCCCGTGCAGCGCTTCGTTCCACCAGTTGTACTCGGGGATGCCTAGGCGTTCGACAGCGGCCGCGTCGTACAGCATCTGCGACACCTTCTCGTCGAGTGTCAAACGCGAGACGAGATCGTTCACGCGGTCTTCCAACGGTGCGTCGGGATTCAGATAGAGTTCACTGGGACCGCAGGCGCAACCTGCGCCTGTCAGGACCGCGAGCGCCCGCAAGAAAGCTGACGAGTTCTTCATGCGTCCTCCCTTGATCTCTGCGCGCGCAACTCGAAGGGGTCGTCTGTCGAATGAACCCCGCGAACGCGATTCGACAGTGCGCGAAACAATCGCTTCATGTCCCTGTAGACGGGCACGTTCTCGGGGATTGGGGTTTTGCGTCGTTCTTCATCAAGTGTCACGAACGGCTCGGCAACCTCAGCGAGCGACGCCGGTTGCCCTTTTTCATTCAGCCACACCCACGCCGCATGAATTGCCGCGCCCAACGCTGCTCCTTCACCCTGGACTGGTACGGCATCTGCCTCGAAGACGTCGGCAATCATCTGGCACCACGACGGCGACTGCGACAGCCCTCCCGTCAGGTGAATCACGTTGGGCTCGACCGGCAGCCTGCGGAAGCCGTTGAATAGGTTCAACACGTGTCCCTCCAGTACTGCTCGGCACATCTCTTCTTTCCCAAAATCATCAACGCCGAAACCGAAGTACACAGGCGCCGCGTGCGGCAGATCGGGCGTACGTTCGCCACCGTACCACGGTATCAGCAGCCTGGATCCGTTGCCCGGTCTTGTGCGGATGATCACCTCGTCGAATTCCTCGTGAGTCATCGCGAACCGCTCGAGCACCGCATTGTATCCGTTGGCCATGTTCGACACGCAGAGCAGCGGCAGGTGCTTGCCGGTACTGTCGCAGAAGGCCGCAATCTCGCCTTCGGGGTCCACGTACGGTTCCTCGAGGAAGGTGTATGCGGTTCCACTGGTGCCTAGGCTGACCGTGACGATGCCGGGTGAGAAGTTCGCCGTGCCGACGGCCCCGTACATGTTGTCGCCACTGCCGGCGTCGATGAGGCATTCGGCGGAAAGCCCGTACTTGCCGGCGATGCTGGGAGCCAGTTTACCAATCGTCTGATCCGACGGCTTCACAGGTGGGAGCTTGGCGTGAAGCCCGGAGTCGATCGCGTCGATCACCTCCTTCGACCAATCCTGTGTCACCGGGTTCCAAAGTGCCATACCTGACGTATCGCCTGGTTCCATCACGGCAACGCCACCTTCGGCTCCCCCGGTGAAGTACCAGTTCACGTAGTTGTGGACGAGGAACAGCGTGATCGCGTTTGCGTAGTACGTGGGCTCGTGTCGAAGCATATGCAGAATCTTTGGAGCCGTGTAACCGGGCCGCTGCGAATTTGCCACCGCTTGGATCATTCGGTCAGAGCCGCCCACTTTCTCGGTGAGCAGAGCGCATTCTTCAGAAGTGGAGTAGTCGTTCCAAAGCTTGGCGCGCGGCCGCGCGAGTTTGCCGTCGGCGGCTAGTGCCACCAGGCCGTGCTGCTGCCCTGACACCGAGATGCAACGAATCGTTTCCTGTGCGACAACACGAGTGTTCTTCAGCCGCTCGAAGAGCAGCTCCACGGCCTCAATCCACATGTGAGGATCCGATTCTGAAACACCCTCACCCAGCCCCTGAATTGCACCGTCACGCGTGCGGTATTTGGGAAGCTCCTCATCGTAGTTCACCGAGTCGACAAACACGGTGCTTCGCGATTCGAGCTCGATGACGACGAGCTTGCAGGATTGCGTCGAGACATCCAGTCCGGCAAAGAGACCTTTCATTCACCCGACTCCACGCGCGGAAACTCTGTCACACGGATATTCGTGCAGCCGTAGGGAATCAGAGTCAGCGCCTCTGCGGGCTCGGATGACTCATGGAGCCCCGGCTGAAACTCACCGGCCCATCCGTGAGCCAGCTTCCAGTTGGGCAGGCGCCGACCCGACACCGTAGCCTTCACTCCCGCTCCCTCAGGTGAGAACGGGCGCTCGCCTACGGGCTGTTCCTCGAATCGAATGACTGACTCCGGCTCATCGTCCGGCAACTGCAAACCGTAGTTCCACGGCGACGCCGGTCGCACCTCGAAGTCGCCGTGAGGTAGTTTTCTGCCGGGTACGTCGGCGTTGATGCGCGTCCAATCCTCCTCTATGTCGAGGCTGTAGACCAAGGGCCCACGCTCAACTGCTACGCCTTCGTTGTAGCGCACGGTCACGTTGGGGGGCATCGGGAAGTGAAGTGAGAGACTAGTGGTTCCCCTCCAGACTCGTTCGAGGCGGTGGAAGGAACCCGGTTCCAGTCGCCTCTCGCCTTCGCCCGCCATTCGGAGTGTGGCTCCCCTGGTCCACTCCGGCACGCGGAGGAGCAGCGGGAACGAAACATCGCTGTCCACGGATACTGTGAGCGCCAGGTCTTCCCGAAACGGATAATCGGTTTCGAGTGACACGGAAACTGGTACCCCTCCAGAACTGAACCGCGCTTCACTCGGCGCGTATGCCACAGCTGCCAATCCTTCATCCTGGGTCTTCATCCAGAGGTGGGAGGCGAACTTCGGCCACCCTTGATGCATGTTCGACGTGCAACAGCCGTAGTTCGGCTCCAGGCCGTAGAGGTTTGACTCCGGCCCGTTAGTGGTCCACATGTGGTCGGGATTGTGGGTGCATTGAACCTGGTTCACCTGCTGATCGTACTGGTGTGCCCACATGTCGGGTGTGAACGTTGCCGGTAACGCATTGAACGCCACGCGTTCGAGCCGGTCGCCGAGCGCTGGATCACCCAGGACTGATATTGCCGTCTCCAACGAGTACATGAACTCCACGACCGCGCAGAGCTCCGTGCCCTGGACCGGGTTCTTTCCTGCCAGACACTCATCCCCAGTGAACATTCCGTTCACCTGACCGTGGTAGCGGTCGAGGATTGCGAGCATGCGCGTAGCCTCATCCCGTTGTGTGTCTTGGCCCTCCAAACGCCAGGCTAGAGCTTCTGCCTTGACCATCATTCCCGTGTTGACCACGTGCTTCTCCCAAGTCCACAACCCCCTCCGCGGAGTTGACAGCGTCACATCCTCACCGCGGTAGAACTCGGCGTAGTCGAAACCCTGTTCCCTCAAACGTCGGGCAAGATCCAGGAGCCAAGGTTCCCCGGTTCTTTCGTAAAGATAGAAGATCGGGATGAGTCCCTCGAACCACCGGTACCGTCCCCAGTTGTGGAGGGGTGTCTGCTCCAAGCCCGCGGCCAGGGATTTGAGACTAGCCTCCACGGATTGCAGTACATTCTCGTCACCAGTGGCCTCGTGGTACTGGACCATCATCTTGTTGACGAGCAGTATGGCCCAGAGATCGTATGGCCGGCCTTCAGGATCTACTTCGTACGGTCCGTACCATCCGTCGGGACGTTGGTTCTCGACGATCGTGCCGATGTAACCGGTGATCCGCCTAGTCAGCGTTTCGTTATGTATGAGCCACGCGAGCGGAATGACGCCGTCGAGCCAATAGGGCGCGCGCTCCCAACCCTCGGCCTCACCACCGAACCATTTGCTGTCAGCGACATCCGGCCAGAACTCGTCCAGGTGCCCTGTCAAACCGTCGGCCTGGATTCGAAGCTGGCGGGCCAGCCAACCCCGCGGGCGGATAGAGCCGAGAGGCAACGGTCGCAATGCCGGGCCGTGCAATCGGGACTGTGCGAGGTGGGAAGAGTTGGTTCGATTGCCGGGGTCGGAAACGAGTGGGTGGTTATTCTCTGATGCCCCCGACGAAGATGGTTTCCCACCCGTGGCTGCCCACGCGGTTGTACCCACGGCCAAACCTCCGATGAAATCGCGGCGATCCATAACACTCATGGTCGGTCACTCCGGCTGCTGATGGCGGGTGCTCTCTGCTTTCATACTACGGCCTTTGACCGGCACTGTCACTGGTTCGGAGACCGGTTTACAACGGCGGGCGCCGTTCGTTCGCGGCTTGACTTGGTAAGGCTGGACCGGTTCTTTACCCGTCCCTATTGCGGGATCAATATCGAGCAGAATTCAAAAAGAAGTAGGTCATGTCTTTGAGTCTCATTATTAAATCGAAATACCGCTACGTAGCGCTGGTTCTCTTGGTTCTGGCGCAATTTGCGCTGGTGTCACCAGTTGAGAGGTCGACTCTTCGACTCGTTCACCCTCCCAACGGTGTAGAACGCACAAGGCCGTTTGTTACGCTCATGTGGGCACCGGATCGCGGTGGACAGGCGACCGCCTATGAACTCGAGTTGGATGGCAGCGCGCAGGTCATTGCCGGCAAACACACCCTCGATACGCTGCTGACAGTTGGTGAGCACAACTGGCGTGTGCGCAGTCTAGGAGGAGCCGGCGAGTGGAGCGAAATTTGGAGCTTTGAGGTCCTCCCGATTCCTGCCTACGAAGACAACGAACGCACGGCGTTCTTTGACGAGTTTGTGGCCAAGACATTGATTCGCACGGCATGGTCGCCGTTCAAGTGGGAAGCAATTGGCACAACCTTCGAACGGGAACTAGAGCTTCACGGCCTCCGAGCCGAGTTTGCGGCAGCCGATACGCACGTGGAGATGCTCCGTGCAGTACACAAATTGAACTTCCTTCGAAAAGACAACCATTTGGCGCTCAGTGCCACAGCCGAGGTCATCGACAACCGCTTTGCCCCAATCAAGTTCTTTCCGGACCTCACGGACGAGAGCGATCCGTTCTTCTTTGTAACAAATTTCACCGCTGAGGTGAGCACCTTGGGGGTGAACCGCGGCGACCGATTGATTGCCGTCAACGGCATTCCGGCCGCTGAGTACCTGTGGATGCTTGAGCCTTATCTGCGGGGCTCCACCCGACGTCACGTCTACCTCAAAGAGGCCCCGGTGTACTTGTCGGCGAAGAACCATCTATTCGGACCGGAGCTTTACGCTGAAGGAGATACCGTCACGTACGTCCTCGAACACGGAATGACGGGTGAGTGGTATGATGTGGCCCTTGGTTATGACTTCGAGTCTTCAGGAGTCATTCACTGGCAGTATGCCCCGGCAGTCGTCGGCGATCGCGCGGAGAATGCGGAGCGTTACAGGAATTTCTACCAGCGGTTTGGTTTCGAGTCGGTCTTCGACAACGAACTAGATGCCGCGCTGTACCTGAACCGGAACATCGGTGTGGCCGTGATCGAGTGGTACGATCTGGAAGACACGGAACAAAGCATCAACGATCTCGTCACCGCGGCGGCCAGGGAAGGTGCGCTCGACTACGATGTGATCGTGGACGGTACTCACGGCAGCGGTGGTACCGGCAGTGAACTCGTGGTGCGCGCATTGGCAAACGCTTCATTCAAGAACACGTTTGGCAATGTGCGGGTAGACGACCTCGAGTTCACGCGCACGAACAAGGCCAATCATGGGCCGGCAGTCGAGGCATGGATCGACGACGCCATCGCCGAGGGTAGCTCGTACACGACGAACGAACCATTCAAGCTCAGGAACTTCCCGCGCGGCAGCGACGGGGTGATGGAGCCGGCGGAGCAGCGGTTCACTGGCGACAAGGTCATGCTCTTCTTCCCATGGGGCGGATCCAACCTGGATCAGTTTGCCTCCATGGTCGAGGACAATCCTGAGACGGGAATCCATACTATGGGCATGACGATGGGTGGTTACAGCAACACCTGGGAGTGGGGAGAGACTCTCGAGGTCCCGGGCATAGGACCTGTCAACTTCGAGTGGAACATCGGACATACGATCCGCCCTAACGGAGAGATTCTCGAAGGCAATCCCTCTATAGCGGCGGAGTGGATACCGTTCACGCGTGAGAATTTCGATGGCTACTTCGAGCTGCTGATGACGCGTGCCCTCAACCATCTCGGACACCAGTGGGCTATCCCGTAGCACAGGTGTTCTAGGGCATGTATTCACGTTACCGCCGCCTGTCGCTGGGGGTGAAGATCCTCATCTTCATGGTGGTGGGGGTCACCGTCGGCATCGTCGCCGGCGAACGTGCAATGATCGTGCAGCCGCTTGGCGACCTCTTCATCCGCCTCCTGATGATGTCCGTGATTCCGCTCGTATTCTTCAATCTGCTTGCCGGCATCACGAGTCTGACCGATGTGAGTGCGCTTGGACGCCTTGGCGGAAAAATCATCCTCTACTACATGGTCACCACCACCATCGCGCTCACGCTCGGCCTCGTGGTGATGCATCTGCTCGAGCCAGGAGTGGGCATGCAGCTGGCGGAGCAAGTGGACGACACTTTTGGGGAGGTGCCGAGTGTCACGGACGTCTTCCTTGGATTGATCCCGGAGAACCCGTTCGAAGCGTTCGCGAGCGGCAACGTGGCCCAGGTGGTGGTCTTCGCAATCTTCCTGGGAGTGGTGACGCTGTTGCTTCCGTTGAAATCGCGGGAGCCGCTCCAGAACGCTTACAGCATGCTGGCCGAGCTCTTCCGGAAGCTGGTGGGCGTGATCATGTACTTCGGTCCGATCGGAATCGGGGCACTGACTGCGGCCACGGTGGGAGAGTACGGCGCCGTGATATTCGGGCCGCTCGCCGTATTCATCGGGGGAATCTGGGGCGCACAGGCAATCATGGTTGTTTTCTACATGCTTCTGCTCGTTGTGCTTGCACGGTACTCACCGGTGGAATTCCTGAAGAAAACCGGGCCGCTCTACGCGACCACTGTTGCTACATGTAGCAGCCTGGCGAGTCTGGCTGTTTCATTGGACGTCGCCGAGGAACGCATGAAGCTGCCGCGCAGCGTCTATTCGTTCACACTGCCGCTAGGCGCTCAGCTCAACAAAGACGGCACTGCAATCATTCTTGCAGGCGTGCTCCTATTTACGGCGCAGGCAGCTGGTGTGGAGTTTTCGCTTGCATCGCAGGTGACGATTGTGTTGATCGGCATGGTTCTGAGCAACGGATCGGGAGGGATACCGGGCGGAGGATTGGTCATCGCGCTGATCTTCGTGCAGGCGTTCAATCTGCCGCTCGAGATCGCGGCAATCGTGGGTGGGATCTACAGACTCATAGACATGGGTAGCACGACCATCAACTGTATG
>JBDGYW010000068.1:0-16244 GCA_039588935.1 Gemmatimonadota bacterium
CGTTTGCTCCAGCCGTGGATGGCATTGGCAAGCACCTCTTTCCCCGTGCCGGTCTCGCCTGTGATCAAGACAGGTGCCGTGGTCGAAGCAACCTGCTTCGCCTGGCGAACGACGCGGACCATGGGAGAGCTTCGGTTGGCGTCGAGTAGTGCACCAGCATCTGAAATTCCCTCAACCTTGCTGCCAAGCAGGCGGTTCTGCTCCTGCAACTGGCTGCCCAGTCTAGCCAACCGCGTCGACTGCTCTCCGTAACCCACCGCTAACGCAAGGAGTTGACCGAAGACCGTGGCGAGATCAACCACAGATTCTTCGTAAGTACCGCAGATCTCGCGATCGAACGTCATGATTCCCAGCGGTCGTCCCTGGACACGCAGTGGGACCACCATGCATGAATGCCCTGGTGGGAAAGAGAGAACCCCATCAAAGGCGTCACCGTCACCATGCAAGTGATCGGCCTGTGTGAAAGCTCGAGCACGCTCGGCATTGAGCAGCGTGCGGAGACCGGGGAACTTGGACAATCGCAGGCTGTGAAGTCCTACGGCGTCGGTGGCCAAGCGACCGGATGCGACTCGGACGAACAGCTCCCCATCCCGAAGCTGCATGACAGTGGCGAGATCGTATTCAACATAGGACGCCAGGGTCTCCATCGCTTCGCGTAGGAGCCCATCGACCTCGGCTCTGGTAGGACCTTCCTTCGCGGTAGTGTCCAGATCCCGAGTCAGGTCAATTGTTCTTGGCTCCGTCGCCATGGCATCCTCGTTCATTGAGGAAAACGTCAAATGTCGCGCTCCAAAACATACCGTGATATACCGCGACTGTCCATCGCGGCATTTCGCGAATCAACCGCGGCCCAGAACTGGCGAGAGCATGTAACTGCCTATACAACAACACGTTACAGATTACCGCCCTGATGGCACATGTCCTGCTTTTACAGGTAGCAGTCGCAGCACCGTTACGGTGCACGCTGTCGATCCGACCAGAAAGGCAGCACCGAAGAACCGAAGTGAACAACCAGACGAGGATTCCCAAGATGGCAAAGACCAAAGGTCCGGAGCGCATTGAGAACATGGTGAAGTTGCTCAAGAACTGGCAGAAGCTTGAACGTAAAGCCATTGACGACACGGCCGAGATGATCGAAGAGACAAAGAACCCGCTCGTGAGAATGATCATGTCAATCATCCGGCACGATTCCCTTATGCACCACAGAGTGCAGCAGTTTCTGATAGACAGCGTTACTTGACAGGTTGGAGAAGAAGACGATCGCGATGGCCGAAGAACTGCGCGAGGAAGCCTGGTCACCGGTGCATAAGCAGCTACTTACCTACCTGCTGGAAGACGAAAAGAAGCACGATGGTTTGATGGCTCAGCTACAGGACGTGAAGGTAGGTATGAGTAAGGCGTCTGGTGCGTAAGACGTCGGCATCTTCTATTAGCGATTCACTCGCATACTGAGATCGATCGCAACGGAGCAAAGTCATGAATACAGCACTAGACAAGGTTCTCGAACAGAAAGGCCGACAGGTCCTCGTGACCTCCACGAGCCAGACGATACTCGAGGCGATCAAGACCATGAAGGAGAAGCGAGTCGGAGCGCTCGTCGTTGTGGACGACGGCAAGCCTGTGGGCATGTTCACCGAACGTGATGTTCTGAACCGAGTGGTCGCATGCGAGTGCAATCCGGCGGAAACGAGTGTATCGGAAGTCATGACGAAGAACTTGGTCGTGGTGAGTCCCGACACAACGGTTCAGCAAGCGATGGCGATCGTCACAGAGAAGCGGTGCCGTCACCTGCCGGTAATGGACGGTGACGAACTGATCGGTGTCGTATCGAGCGGTGACCTGACACACTGGGTGGTGAAGAGCCAGAGTTTCGAGATCGAGAGTCTAATCCGGTACATAACGGGAAAATACCCCGCATGAACGCTCCCTGTACCCGATCGTAGACTCTCATTGCAGGAATACACGAGCCAACGAATAACGAACGAGGAACAGACATAATGACAACATCGCCAGACTACTCTGAGGTCATCCAGTTGGCCATCGACAACGAGCAGAAGGCTGCTGATCTGTACGCCGGCCTCGCCGATCGAAGCGACAGCCCTGCTGCAAAGACTCATTTCGAGCAACTGGCCAACATGGAACGCGGACACAAGATGAAGCTCGAGACGATGGACGTTGGGTACTTCGAGTCCCAGGAGCTAAAGCCTCCTTTGGACCTCAAGATTGCCGACTACCTGGTGGACGTGGAGCTTCAGCCCGACGCGAGCTACCAGGACACGTTGCTGTATGCCGCCAAGTGTGAGAAGGCGGCTGCCGAGCTGTACACCGACCTTTCCAGCGTGTACTCGGCAGTGCCCGAGGTGAGCAGGATGTTTCAGGTGCTCGCCCAGGAGGAAGCCCATCACAAGTTCACCATAGAGCGTGAGTACGACGACAAGGTGTACAAGGAAGACTGACGTTCAACTGGAAGTGGGGCATCGAAACATGGCAAAGACATCTGGTCCCGAGCGAGTAGAAAAGATGGCCACGGTGTTGCAGAACTGGCAGAGACTCGAACGCAAGGCGATGGACGATGCGGCCGCAATCATCGAGGAGACAGACAGCTCTCTGGTTCGCATGATCATGTCGATTATCAGACACGACTCGCTCCTGCACCACAGGGTGCAACAGTTCCTCCTAGAGACCATTACTGAAGCCGACGTTCCGGTCAGCCGCGACGATCTTGCGGATATCTGGGACAGGATTGAGCAGCACGATCGTTTGGAGAAGAAGACGATCGCCATGGCCGAGGAATTGCGCGACGAAGCATGGTCACCGGTTCACAAGCAACTCCTCAGTTACTTGTTGGAGGATGAAAAGAAGCACGATCGATTACTCGGACAACTCCGGGAGGTCAAGGTGGGAATGTCGAAGGCCTCTGGAGGATAATCACGTTTCACGAAAACCGGAGACACAAAATGGCAAGCACAAAAGAAAATCTCGAAACTGCGTTTGCTGGTGAGAGCCAAGCTTTTCAGAAGTACACCAACTTTGCCGACAAAGCGGACAAGGACGGATTCCCCAATGTGGCCCGCCTGTTCCGCACTGCAGCTCAAGCAGAGAGAATCCATGCCGGTGGGCACTTCGCTGCGCTCGACGGCGTCGGATCGACAGCCGAAAACCTTCAGGCCGCGATAAACGGTGAGACGTACGAGTACACCGAGATGTATCCACCAATGCTCGAGCAGGCGCTGGCCGATGATCATAGCGCCAAGCGGATGTTTGCGTTGGCCGTGAAAGCCGAGGAAGTCCACGCCGAGTTGTACAAGAAAGCCCTAGAGGCGGTAGCGCAAGGCAACGACCTCACTGATACCGAGTTCTATCTATGCCCCGTTTGTGGACACATCGAGTTCGGCAATCCGCCGGACATCTGTCCCATTTGCGGGACGCCTGCAGATCGCTTCACGCTGATCTGACCGTACAGGGGAGCACAACGGTAGGGCGGGATTCAAAATGAGAATCGCCGATCTACCGACTTTGGCACCCTAATACGCAGTACGGAAGCGTTCGCCGTTTCCAAGCATGAAGAAGCCGGCTCGCGAAAGGACAACGAGATGCCTGAGAAGGTTATAGAACAGTTCACTGTGCCTCGTTTGGAGATCCTGGATGAGGACGCCAATTTGGACGAGGAGCTGGAGCCCCAGCTAAACGAGGAACAACTCGTCGGCATGTACAGGGCAATGCTCCTGGCGCGGACGGGTGACGACCGAATGCTGAAGCTGCAACGTCAAGGACGCATCGGCACATTTGGCCCTTCTACCGGCCAGGAAGCGTGTGTCGTGGGACCTGCATTCGCGATGGGCGAGGACGACTGGTTTGTCAGCGCATTCCGCGAGCTGGGCGGACGCCTGGTAAGGGGAGAGTCCATCACCAGCCAGCTTGTGTACTACAACGGCTTCGAAGAGGGAACCGTTCGCCCAAACGGAGACGGGAGACTGCTTCCGATCAGCGTCATCGTCGGCGCTCAAGCCCTGCACGCGGTCGGTATCGCCTACGCGATGAAGTATCGCAACCAGAAATCAGCGGTACTGGTGTTCATGGGCGACGGGGCAACAAGTGAAGGCGACTTTCACGAAGCCATGAACTTCGCTGCAGTATGGCAGGCACCGGTGATTTTCATCTGCCAGAACAACCAGTGGGCTATCTCTATACCACGTGAGAAGCAGACCAAGTCGAGCACGATCGCACAGAAAGCAATCGCCTATCAGATGCCGGGGATTCAGGTCGACGGGAATGACATTCTCGCAATGTACCGCGCCACCAAAGAGGCCCTGGGCCGGGCGTACGAGGGCAAAGGCCCGACTTTCATCGAAGCGGTCACCTACAGGCTGACGATGCACACCACCGCAGATGACCCGACCAAGTACCGAACTGAAGATGAGGTTGCGGTGTGGAAGACCCGCGAGCCACTCATTCGGTTTCGCAAGTATTTGGAGAACAAGGGGTTCTGGAACGACGAGAAGCAAGCCGCTCTCGAGGAAGAACTCAAGAAGGAGGTCGAAGCCGCCGTTCAAGCTTTCGAGTCGCGCACCGAATTCAAGCCGGATGCACCATTCGACCACGTGTTCGGTACGCGGCACGATGTGATCGAGGAGCAGCGCCAAGAGTTCCTGGCGGCTCTCGGGAAGGAGGCCGACAATGGCTAGCGAAATGTTGAAGCTGAACATGGTGCAGGCCATTAACCTCGGCCTGGAACAGGAGATGGCGAAGGACGACTCTGTGGTCCTGCTGGGCGAGGATGTAGGTGTGGACGGAGGCGTATTCCGGGTCACCGATGGCCTTCTGGACAAGTTTGGGGAGGAGCGCGTCATTGACACGCCGCTCGCCGAGTCCGGCATCATCGGAACAGCCATTGGGATGGCAGTGGCGGGTCTTCGACCAGTTGGAGAAATGCAGTTCTCCGGCTTCAGCTACCTCATGATCCCCCAACTCGAGGGGCACGCGTCTCGTTTCAGATCGAGATCACAGGGACAGTGGACCTGTCCGATCGTGATTAGGATGCCGTACGGAGCCGGTGTGCGCGCGATGGAGCACCACTCCGAGAGCCGAGAGGCAACGTACGGGCACCTCCCCGGAACGAAGGTCGTGATACCCTCTACGCCACGCAACGCTCGTGCACTCATTGTAGCGTCCATTCGGGATCCCGATCCTGTCGTGTTCATGGAGCCTAAGCGCTCTTATAGGGCATTCCGCGAAGAAGTGCCTGCTGAAGAGGAAGTAATGGAGATTGGCCGCGCACAGGTTGTCGAGGAGGGGACGGATCTCACTCTAGTGAGCTTTGGTGCGATGATGCGTCCGACGCTGCAGGCCGCAGAAGAAATCCAAAAGGCCAAGGGTGTCAGCGTCGAGATAATCGACCTGCTAACCATAGCGCCGCTGGACAGCAATGCGGTCGTTGAATCCGTGAAGAAGACGGGGCGATGCGTGGTGGTTCAAGAGGCGCCGAAAACGCTGGGTGTGGCGTCTGAGATCATCGCGAGCATAAACGATAAAGTTCTGCTCTACCTGGAAGCACCTGTGAAGCGCGTGACTGGTTACGACGTGGTCACACCGTACTTCGGGCGAGAGAACATGTATCTGCCGAATCCCGATACCATTCAGCAAGCAATCGACGAGACAATCGATTTCCGGTGATGTAGGAGGAACGAGTGTACGAATTCAAGTTGCCAGATCTTGGCGAGGGCATACACGAGGGAGAGATCCTGCAGTGGCATGTCCAGGCCAACGACGAAATCAAGGAAGATGATTCCCTCGTCGATATCGAGACCGACAAGGCAGCGGTAACGATCCCATCGCCCAAGGGCGGCAAGGTCGTCTCCGTAGCTGGAGGAGTCGGCGACACAGTCAATGTCGGTCAGGTGATCGCCGTCATCGACGATGGAACCGGTGCGGCGGAAGATAAACCCGTGGAACCAGAAGCAAACGCGGAGACCGCGGCAACCGCACCTGAAAAAGCGGCCGGACCTGCAGTGCCTCAAGACGGACCTCGTCGACCCGTTCCGGCAGCGCCGGCCACTCGGAGGTTGGCCAGGGAGCTGGGGGTCGACATCAATCTGGTGACGGCGACCGGTCCCGCCGGGCGTGTCACTCCAGATGATGTGATGACGGCTGCAGAGGGGCGTCAGCTTCCAGCTGTTGTTGAACCTTCAGCACTGGTTACGAAGCCGGAGATCGGCGTCGTGAGGCCGGAAACGGAATTCGCAGCCCACGCGGCGTCAGCCATCCCGTTCCTCGACATTGACCCATTGCCCGATTTCTCACAGTGGGGTCCGGTGGAGAAGGAGCGTCTGCGATCCATTCGGCGTCGTGTGGCCCACAGGATGACGACTTCGACCATCCTGGTGCCACACGTAGCTCATATGGATGATGCCGACGTGACCTTGCTGGAGGAATTTCGGGCCAAGGCCAACGCATCTACCACGGAAGAAGGCGGTGCGCACCTGACCCTGCTGGCCTTCGTGGTCAAAGCCGTCACCGCGGGACTCAAGGCCGCGCCGGTGTTCAACTCTAGCCTCGATCCATTCAACGAGGAAATCGTCTACAAGAAGTACTACAACGTCGGGATCGCCGTTGATACGGGACGCGGTCTGATCGTTCCCGTGGTACGCAACACCGACTGCAAGAGTATCAAGCAGATCGCGGCAGACATCAAAGATGTTGCCGAGCGCGCACGCGGAGGCAAGATCGACGTCGCCGATCTACAAGGCTCGACTTTTACGATCACCAATGTTGGACCGTTGGGCGGCACAGCCCTGATCCCGACCATCAACTACCCCGAGGTAGCGATTCTCGGGATGGGTAGTGTAAGACCGAAGCCTGTCGTCAAAGAGGGAGAGATAGTCATCAGAACCATCTTGCCGCTGACCCTGGCTTTCGACCACCGTGTAGCCGACGGCGCCGATGCAGCACGCTTCGTCGCGGAGCTTGCCCGCCAGCTATCCGATCCCAATCTGCTCCTGGTTGAGGCATAAACGCGCGGAGGTTTCCAACTATGGTCATGGGAAGCATCAGGCAGGAAACAGAAGTCGCGGTAATAGGTGCAGGTCCGGGCGGTTACGTGGCGGCGCTGCGGCTCGCCGACCTCAGCAAGGAAGTGCTCCTCATAGAGGAACGTGAGCGGCCGGGTGGTACGTGCCTGCTGGAGGGTTGTATTCCATCCAAGGCGCTCATCACGGCTGTCGAACTCGCTGAGGCTGCCAAGAACGCCGCGAAGATGGGGCTGAGTCTTGGTGAAGCAAGGTTTGATCCTGCTGCCTTGCGCGAATGGAAGGACTCAGTAATCACCAAGCTTTCAGCCGGCGTAGACAGTCTGCTCAAACGGCGAGGAGTGGAAGTTGTTCAGGGCCGCGCGCGGTTCGACAGCAATCGCTCGCTCTCGATAGAAGGGGGCACCGTGAGCGGTGTGGATTTCCGCCAGGCTGTGATTGCCACTGGCTCGAGCGTCATCGAGCTACCTGCGGCAGCCGGATTGCCTGTTTGGACGTCTACCGAGGCACTTCAAGTGCCATCGGTGCCCGAACGGCTTCTGGTGGTGGGAGGTGGATACATCGGTCTCGAACTCGGACTGGTGTACGCGGGCCTGGGTTCGGAAGTGTCTGTCGTTGAGTTCCTCCCGCGCCTCTTGATGGGTGCGGATCCCGATCTCGTCAAGATCATGACAAAGCACGCTGAGAGCCGACTTTCCAGGGTGATGTCCGCATCCAAGGTGGTTGGCTTAGAGCACGGTAGCACGGGGTTCAAGGTCAGCATAGAGCACGAAGGCCAGGCAGAGTCGCACGAGTACGACCAAGTATTGGTGTCGGTCGGGCGCAAACCCAACACGGGCGACATCGGCTTGCACAACGCCGGCATCCAAGTGGACGAGCGCGGGACCATCAAAACCAATGAGCAATGCCGCACGTCGGACCAGAACATCTACGCAATCGGAGATGTGGCACCCGGACCGATGCTTGCCCACAAGGCGAGCCGCGAAGGAAAGGTGGCAGCCGAAGTAATCGCCGATCACAATTCGGGGTTCGACAACCGAGCCATACCAGCGGTTGTTTTTACGGATCCAGAGATAGCGTGGAGCGGTGTCACTGAGACGGAAGCAATAAACCAGGGATTGAAGGTCAATGTGGGGAAGTTTCCACTTTCCGCGCTAGGCAGAGCATGGACCCTGGACCGACCCGACGGATTGGTCAAGGTTATCTCGGACGCAGACAACGGGCTAGTGTTGGGTATCGGTATCGTAGGCCCACACGCAAGTGAGCTGATATCCGAGGGCACACTCGCACTTGAGATGGGGGCTACGCTGGAAGACATAATGGTAACGATACACCCTCACCCGACGTTGTCAGAGGCGCTTAACGAGGCAGCTGAGGTTGCGGCGGGTTCGCCGACACACGTCCATCCGGCAAGGAAGCCTAGTTGATTACTCCTCTGGCCTTCGACTGGGACGACTCGCTAATCGAAGCAACGATTCGCGACTCTCAGCCGCGCGCTCACATCTACAGACCACGGCATATCGCCGTGGTCCTGGGCCGTGGATCTCAGCCCGAGGCCGAAGTCAACATCGAGGCCGTAAGAAGAGATGGGGTTCCGTTGCTGAAGCGCCGGGGCGGAGGTTGCTCCGTCGTGCTGGATACGGACAACATAATTGTGTCAACTGCATTGCCACTGCCAGGCTTCGGCGGAATTCCGCCAGCCTTTGCCAAGATCTCCGAATGGGTGATCAACGCACTGGACCGTGCCGGAGTACATGACGTTTTTCAAACAGGCATCTCAGATCTTGTTCTCGGAAACCGGAAGATCGGCGGTGCATGCATATACAGAACGCGGGGACTTCTGTACTACTCCACAACGCTTCTGTTTCAGCCAAACTTGGATCTGGTGGCGCGGTATCTGAAGCACCCACCCAGGGAACCCGCCTACCGGGGTGGCCGAACGCACCGAGCGTTTATGGGTTCCCTTGCCGATTCGCTTCCTCAGTGCGATATCGACACGTTTGCGGAGCATATATGCCTGACGCTGAGTAGCACCGTCGGAACCCTCGTGGACGGACAATCCCCGGTCGAGGATCCACGCGCCCGCCCACGTAGTAGACAAACATCCACAAAACAAGAGGTGGTGACATGAGTTTCCCTGACGTTCGATACGGACTGGTCAAAGAACTTCCAGGCCTCTCCTACGATGATGCAGTTCCCCGCACTACGGACGCACTCAAGGCGGAAGGCTTTGGGGTTCTGACGTCCATCGACGTCAAAGCGACCCTGAAGGAGAAGATCGACGTAGATTTCCGCCGATACGTGATACTCGGTGCTTGCAATCCGCCGCTGGCGCACAAAGCACTATCGGCCGAACTGTTGATCGGACTCTTGCTCCCCTGCAACGTCGTCGTGATGGAAGACGATGACGGTGGTTCAGTCGTCGCGGTGTTCAAACCCACTGAGGGCTTTCAACTGGTGGACAACGAGGGCGTCCACCCGCTGGCTGGAGAGGTAGAGGAGCGCTTGAAGCGAGTACTCGAGAGCCTTTAGCTGCCGATTGGCGTTATTTCGCATGACTACGCGCACTGAACGCGACTCAATGGGCGAGGTCGAATTGCCCGCAGACGCACTTTACGGTGCGTCAACCGCTCGGGCAGCCCAGAATTTCACGATATCCGGTGTTGGAATTGGCCGGAACATGATCAGGGCGCTGGGATTGATCAAGAAAGCCGCGGCGTTCGTGAACCGCGATCTTGGCAAGCTCGACTCTTACCTCACCGATGCAATCGCCGCTGCTGCCAGCGAGGTTGTTAGCGGAAGCCTCGACGAGCACTTCCCGGTAGACTTGTTTCAAACTGGATCGGGTACGAGCAGCAACATGAATGCAAACGAGGTAATCGCGAATCGCGCGAACCTCATGCTTGGAAGCACTGTCGGAAGTAAGTCACCGGTGCACCCGAACGACCACGTCAACATGGGCCAGTCGAGCAACGACGTCTTTCCAACTGCGCTCCACTTGGCCGCGTTGAGTCTCATTCACGAGTCGCTGCTGCCGGCGCTCACCGGACTACGGGAGGCGCTGAGCGTCAAGAGCGCAGAGTTCGACGCCGTCGTAAAGGTCGGACGTACTCATCTGCAGGACGCAACCCCGATTCGTCTGGGGCAAGAATTCTCGGCTTTTGTCTCACAGCTCGAACATGGCATACGCCACCTGACCGCGGTAGCAGAAGATCTGCGCGAGCTTCCTATCGGAGGAACCGCGGTCGGTACTGGCATAAACACTCATGCCGAGTTTGGAAAACGAGCAGCCGAGCAGCTGACGGAGCTGACCGGCATCCAGTTCGTTGAAGCAACGAATCACTTCGAAGCACAGTCCGCCCGTGACGCCGCCGTCCGCGTGAGCGGTGCACTCAAATCGCTGGCGGCAAGCCTCATCAAGATCGCAAATGACATCAGGTGGCTCGCCTCGGGGCCGACTGCGGGCCTGGGCGAATTAACTCTCCCGGCCGTGCAGCCGGGTTCCAGCATCATGCCCGGAAAGGTCAATCCAGTCATTGCCGAATCTCTGATTCAAGCTGCGGCCCAGGTGATCGGCAACGACGCCGCCATCACGGTGGGCGGTTTGTACGGCCACTTCCAGCTAAACGCCATGCAGCCACTGATCGCACGCAACCTACTAGAGCAGATTGCCCTACTAGCCAATGCATCAACGATGTTCACCACCAAGCTGGTGTCGGGTCTTGAAGTCAACGGTGATCATACGGCCGGCGTTTTGGACAGGTCCGCCACATTGGCGACAGCCCTCGCGCCTCTCGTTGGATACGACAGAACCGCCGAGATTGTGGCTCGTGCGCGGACTGAGGGTAGGACGGTGCGCGAGATTGCTCGTGAGGAAGAGGTACTTGCCGACGAAGAGCTCGACCGAGTACTAGACCCGCGCGGCCAGACCGAACCGGGGTAACTCGAACCGTTCTCCACCCCACCACTACCTGCAGGATCGGCACCATGTGTGGCAAACGCGGCATATTGTGCGTGTGCGGCGAGGGGCTCCGCACCCAACTACAATGCCGCTCCTGCCTTCCTAGCCCGCAGATCCTCCTTCCACCCCTGCCACCCCTGCCACCTCACCCGCCTTAACCACCTGCATCCGCCCGAGCACCAAACCCGTCCCTGCCCACAGAGCAGCCACCGGTACCGCCACCAAGGCGATGGCTCCAAGCGACAATCCTAGTGCGGCTAATCCAGTGTAAATCCATGCGGTCACCAGATCACCTCCCCTGTACCCGCCAGCATCGATGAACGCCTTCGATTTGTATCGCTCCTCACGGCCGACCACCGTGTACAGTACCTCTCGCGACGGTCTCGTGATGGCATACCGACCAGCGCGGTAGAGCACCTGAAACACCACCAACACTGCCAATAGCGGATAGATGCCCAGGCTGAGGAATCCGAGCAGCGCCGCCAACGGGACGAATGCCAGACTTAGGCCGATCCCAATCCGACGGATGATATGAGCGATCAAGAATGCCTGCGTGAAGATCGTAATCACGTTCACAGCCAAGTCGATCTTTGCATAAAACGCTGTCCGCGCGGCCCGATCGACCGGGAAGGCATCTCTAATCAGATCAGCCTGCTGGTAGTAAAGCACAGTTGATGCGAAGGTCATCAGTACAATGAAGAGCAGGATGCCGCGCAGGTAGGATGACTGAAAGACCGCGCGCATGCCGCTGAACGCCGTGCCGCGTACAGGGTTGGCTTCCTCTCTGCGCATCACAGTGGCAGGAAGACCCGACCTACGATGAAGAACGAGCGCACACCATGCCGCTGCCTCGAGGGGAACAACCGAGATGACCAAGAGAGTGAATGGTGGTACAACCTCCGCAAGTGTGGCCGTAACGAATGAACCGACTATGCCACCCAAAGAAGATCCTACCGCGATGAAGCCGAAGATCCTCTTGCCTTGCTCCGCGCTGAACAGATCTACGATGAAGCCCCAAAACACCGCCACCACGAACAACGCAAAGACGCTGGTCCAGACATAGAACACACGATCGATCCACAGCCGCGCGCTCTCAGGGAGCAGGTACAGTAGTGCGAAAAAGATCAGCAGATTCGCCGCGAAGAAGCGATTCGCGAGCGGTATGAACACACCTCTCGAGTATCGTGAAACGACCGCCGAATAAAGGGGCACCGCAACCAAGACCATGACCAGGAATACCACGGTCCACAAGATCTGGAGGTTGCCACGATCAGCCGAGCTGATCTCATCACGGACGGGGCGAAGTATGTAGTAGCTGAGGAGTATGCAGAACCCGTATGCCGTCGCCAAAAGCATCGGTCCAAGTTCGGCTTCTCTAGCTGGCACCAGCTTACGCAGCTTGGTGATCATTGTGTCCTTCGGAGCGAGTGCGGGGTAGGTCGAGTTTCAGAATCTACCCCATCAAACACGCGGAGCCCATCCGGCTCGCCGGACGGGCTCTCGCAGACTGACTTCGCTTGTGTATGACCTACGACTTCCAGAGTCCATGCAAGTTGCAGTACGCGCGCGCAGTGACGTTTGAAACTGCGAGCGGGAAGAACGCCTCCGGCGCATCATTCGGATTCAAGAACTGGCGGTATGACTTACCGTCTACTGTCACCTCGATCCACTCGATGTAGTGATCGTCACCCATTGGATGCGATACCGAACCGACTACGACCCTGATCCCACCGTCGGCTTCCTCGATGACCGGTACATGCTTTTCGGTTGCTGCATCGGTGGTGTTTTCGGCCTGTACTTCCATCGGCTGACCGCAACAAACGAGCGTACCTCCGCCCGCGTGGACTACTTCTACCATATTCCCGCAGAGCGGGCATCTGTAGACCTGGAGTTTCTCCGTTGCCATTTCCTGGGTCCCCCTGGTTCAGTTGTTGATTCTCAGTCGTCGGCCCTTTCGAGCCGGCGGACTGAAGATATTTCAGCTGGCGTGTTTCGCCAGGTAAGCAGCTACGCCATCGGCAGTAGGTTTCATGGCTTCATCACCTTTGTGCCAGTTCGCGGGGCACACATCACCATGGTCCTCAGTGAACTGAAGGGCGTCGAGCATGCGTATTGCCTCTTCTACGCTACGACCAAGCCCGAGATCATTCACCAGCTCGTGCCTGACGATTCCATCCTTGTCGATCAAGAAGAGACCGCGCAATGCCACTGAGTCATCACTCAGAATTCCATAGTCACGGGAAATGTTCTTATTCAAATCGGCAACCAACGGATACTGGATGTCGCCGATCCCACCCTGATCACGTGCGGTGTTCTTCCACGCCAAGTGCGTGAAATGGGAGTCGACCGAAACACCAACGACCTCGGCGTTTCTCTCCTTGAACTTCTCGAGTTCCGCATCAAATGCGATGATTTCGGACGGGCATACGAATGTGAAATCGAGTGGATAAAAGAACAGCACTACATATTTGCCACGATATGACGAGAGCTTCAATTCTTCAAAAGTGTTGTCTCCCATCACTGCCTGAGCAGCAAAATCGGGAGCTTCCTTCGTTACCAACGTTGACATTTACCTACGCCTCCGGAGTTGTCATTGCCGCTGCGGCGCGCTGGCCGAGTTCTCGGTCCAACATGAAGAGCGCACCGCGATCGTCTTCAATGAGTTTGAGTTGGTCTACGATCTCCGATACCGATTCTTCCTCTTCCACTTGTTCCGTCACAAACCATTGGAGGAATGCGTTCGAAGCGTGGTCACTTTCAGCAAGCGATAGATCCACCAGCGTGTTGATCTTGGCCGTTATCATCTGCTCGTGCCCGTACGCTGCTTCAAAGACCGCCTTGGGAGAATCCCATTCTGTGGGTGGAGCACCGACCTGATCCAGAATAACCTTGCCGCCACGAGCGAGGATGTAATCGAAAAACTTCATCTCGTGCATGGTTTCTTCGTCGGCCTGTAACCGCATCCAGTGTGCCATCCCCTTCATGTTGATCGACTGGAAGTATGCGGACATCGACATGTATAGGTGGGCCGAGAACGACTCGGCGTTTAGGTGTGTGTTGAGAGCATCCTGAATCTTCTGCTTCATCATCGTCGGTTCTCCTCGTTCCACTCAATCTCGTTGTATGTCAATGGAGCTTTTGGCCCTTACAGTCAGGGCATATCCCTATTAACTGCAACTGGTGACCAAGAATGTCAAATCCTTGCAGTTCACCGATACCACGATCGATAAGATCGATGGGGGCTTCCAACAAATCGTCCACCCGACCGCACGAAGCACAGCACACATGGTAGTGATGGTCGGTGATACCGTCGAACCTGGCTTCGTTCTGGCCGGTGTTCAGCTTCTGTATGACCCCGGTCCGCACAAGCAAATCCAGATTTCGGTATACCGTACCAAGACTGATGTTGGGTAAGCGTTCACGCACGATTTCATATAAAGCCGTGGCCGACGGGTGTGACCTGAGCTTTTGAAGCTCCTCTAGTATCACTTGGCGTTGCCTTGTGTTTCTGCCACCTGGTATGTCGCTCATGGTACCTCCTTAATGCTAATAAAAACTATTACTAATAAAAGAAAAGTCAAGCCGCGGCTCTCCAGTAGGAGTTGTGCCACTCTTTGAGAACAAGTATCGGTTAACTGGAGGATGCAGCTGCGTTGCGGTGGTTTGTCACGAGTGGTAGCCAGTGCGTGTTGGCATGCTGAATCCGATTTCGTGCGGTCGCCATGGGACTGCTCAAGGCCAAGCTACGACTGAGCCGCGAACCAGCCATGTGCTGCATCTCCTCATAATGTTCGTGTCCGTCGCAACGCCCGTGCGTCTCAATCGAAGTTTCCGGCCGACACGATCCGTCTGGCCGCCCCTCGAAGCAACCGCAATGGCACCACCTGATGCCGCCGTTCGGTGAGCTATCATGAAGCTTCTTTAGAGACTGTCTATGTTTCGGAGAGAGGTGTCTTCTTGGTCGAGAGGCGAAGGCAATAGACCTGTGACTTCGAACTCGAGGCGGTCAAGTTCGCGCGGGTATCGGAACTCACAGCGGCTAAGGTTGCGCGATCGAGGGCCTGAAGCGTTCGCGGCACAGCCAGCGGAGTGATCGAGTAACAAAGGTATCGTATTGATGCCTCAATGAACCCGCAACCATTGACGGGGCGCTCATCGCTCCTTTCGAATGCGAAGAAACAGAGACACGGCATAGGCGAGCACCACCACCGTCGTGATGACGTAGCCCACGACCGCGTATACCGCGTTATCAGGATATCCCACGGGCGGCCTCCTCCTCTCGCAGCTCTCTTTGAATCGACAGCGCATATCGCAACGTCAGGAAGCCCAAATAAAGAACAGTGAATACGAACACCGAAAACAACAGTGTCACCAGCATCGAGCCGGGCAGTGTGGGCGCTCCCGCCCTGAGTACCGGCGGAGCCGGGTGCAGCGTCCGGAACAGATAGACCGAAAAGTAGATGAATGGCACCAAGACGAGCGCCAGAATACCAATGACCGCCGAGAACCGGGCTCTCGTGTCGGGATCGGTGACGGCGCCGCGCAGCACCAGGTAACCGATGAAAAGCAGAAAGAGAAACAGCGTTGATGTCAATTTCGCGTCCCATGACCACCAGGCGCCCCAGATCGTCTTCCCCCATATCGGACCTGTAGTGAGCATGACGACGCCGAAGGCCAGGCCTACCTCGGCCGATGCGGCGGCGATGGTATCGAACTTTTGCTTTCTGCGCCACAGGTATAAAAGGCTCAGGATGCCGGTCACGGCGAACGCGACCAAGCAGGCCCACGCCGACGGCACATGGACGTAGAAGATCTTTTGGGCCGGGCCTTGAGTACTCTCGATGGGAGTGAAGTACGCGGCTCGCACATACACGGCCGCCAATCCCAGCAACGCGCTCAAGGTCAGAATCCAGCCACGCCGAAGCGTTCGAGAAAGCGTTTCTTGTCTGGTCATTCCTCTACCGTAACCTCAAAGAGCAGTAAACAAACCGTAACGAATGCTATGTCAAACGAAGCAAGAAGTTTCAGCCAACCAGAAAACTCGGTCATTGGGCGCCCAGCCAAGATGCCGGCGGTGATCTGTACGGCGCCGATAATAGGAGGCACCAAGAAGGGCAGCAGCAGAATGGGCAGCATCAACTCTGCGAATCGCGTTCGGACGACCATGGCGCTCAACAGCGTTCCCACCGTGACGAATGCCAGCGTTGCCATCGCCGTTACACCGAGCAGCGCTGGCAGGACGTGGATTATCCGCACGT
>JBDGYW010000069.1:0-26150 GCA_039588935.1 Gemmatimonadota bacterium
GTATGATGGCCAGCGCTTGTGGGTGATGAACATCATGTGGAGAGGAGTGGGGGCGGATTTTGAGTTCCCGGAGAGGTATTTACCGCCCTCCGCCCGTCGTTGACTTGGAACGCCACCTCTTCTATCCTCCTCGCTGGCCATGAAACTTTGATCATGGTGCCTAAACCCAGCACATTCTAGGTCCAATTTGTTCGATTATTAGCTCCGGCATCGGTGGCTGGTTCACTTCTGTCGGACGTACCTCAATTGAAGTAGGAGTCGACCCATGGCAACAGCCGCACAGAACCGGATCGAGGAGGATGTCTGGATCCCGACCTGTTGTGGACAATGCTACTGCATGTGCGGCATCAAGGTTCGCCGCCAGAATGGTATCGTCACAGAAGTAGCGGGGAATCCTGATGCGCCGAGCGGGCGGGGAAGTACCTGCCCTAAAGGAATCGCATCACCTCAATTGCTATACGATCCATATCGGGTGAACTACCCGCTCAAACGTACGAATCCGGAAAAAGGGCTTGGAGTAGACCCGAAGTTCGTGCGGATTTCCTGGGATGAAGCTCTCGACATAGTCTGCCAGAAGCTGCAGGAATGCCGGGACAGGGATCCACGCGGTGCGTTCTTCCAGGCGACCACAACACAGGCATCTGAAATCCGTTTTGGTGTCATCGGGTTCATGAAGGGATTCGGCACCCCCAACTACTGGGTTTCGGGTGGTGGATTGCACTGCGGTAATGGTGCGCACTTCATGAACGGGATCATGCACGTTGCGTGGTCCATTATTCCTGACTTCGCACACTGCAACTATGCGCTGAACTTCGGGTGCTCCAAGGGACATGGCGCCGGTCACGTCGCAGTGCAAAACGCGACACAGGCTGCTGACGCGCGAGATCGCGGCTTCAAGAATGTCGTATTCGATCCTTTCCAGAGCGCACAAGCCTCCAAGGCCCATGAATGGGTGCCGATCAAAGTGGGTACTGACGGTGCGATGGCTCTGGGGCTGGTGAACTCCCTGCTCAATGAGCACGGGATCTACGATGCTGAATACCTGATGTACAAGACCAACGGGCCGTACCTGATCAGGCCGGACGACGGTCGTTATGTGCGCGACAAGGAGACCAACATGCCGTTGGTCTGGGACCTCGTCGACAACTGTCCCAAGGCTCACAACGACGATTCGGTGACCAGGGTTCAGTACGAAGACGTGGCGCACGAGGTAGCTCTGACGGGCACTTACAATGTCAACGGCATGGACTGTCGTCCGTCGTTCGAGCTGTTGAAGGAGCACGTCAAGAAGTACACGCCACGGTACGTCGAAGAGATCACCAGTGTTCCGGCTGCTACGGTGAGTCGTATTGCCAAGGAGTTTGGCGAGGCTGCCGAGATTGGCTCGACCGTTACCATCGAGACCGACGAAGGTCCCAAGAAGATCCCGAGCAGGCCGGTCGCAACGCACTTCTTCCGTGGTACGCAGGGCCACACCAACTCCGGTTGGACCTGCCTCTCAGTGGACATGGTCAACCACATGGTTGGCGCGGCCGACACGTGGGGCTCAGCCTTTGGCTTGGGTGCGACGGTTCAGGATGGATACAAACCCACCGGTAAGCCGTATCAGATCCCTTACGCGTGTCCCGATGGTTTGTTGGTCGCCAAGGCCTGGGTGTACGACCACGTGCCGTACCCAATGCGCGTGCCGAAGCAGCCAACGCGTCTGGATCTGCACGACATGTTCCCGACGTCGATCTACAACGCGTTCACGATCACGAGCCCACGTTGGTTCGAGATGCTGGAGCGCTTCAAGATCCCGTACAAGCCGGACGTGATGATCAACTTTGGGTCGAACTCCGTGATGACGATGGGGAACTCGGAGACCGTGACTGAGAACTTCCTCAAGAAGTTCAATTTCATCTTCTCGTTCCAGCTGTATATCACAGAATTCGAAGAGGCGGTCGCCGACATCGTATTGCCGGACGCGTGCTTCCTCGAACGTTACACACCGGCCGTCAGCTTCCCTTCGACGTTCTCGCATCCCCAAGGTGAAGACGATTGGGGTTGGACGATCAGGCAACCAGTGGTGGAGCCCCTTTACGAGCGACGCGACTTCAACAAGGTGATGATAGACATCTGCGAACGGCTCGGCATTCACGGCGACTACTTCAAGGGATTGAATGACTCGATTCCGACCCGCTATGGCGGGGAGATGGATGAGAAGTACAAGCTGGTCGAGGATGGCAGCGTTGTGCACACGTGGGAGGATGTCTGTGACCGCCTGCTGAAAGACCGGTTTGGTGAGGAACATGGTCTGGAGCATGTCAAGAAGACGGGCGTGTTCACATGGCCCAAGCGAAAGGAAGATGTGTATTGGAAGTGGTTCAATCCCGCCAGAGTCCCCATCTATTTCGAGTATTTCATCGATTCGGGCGAACAGATCGACAAGCTCTGGGACGAGTACGGCGGTGACGACTTCTTCGATTTCGACTGGACTCGTTTCAAGGCGCTGGCGGATTGGTATCCGTGCCCGACCCACTGCGAGACGAGGCCTGAATTCGACATGTACACGTTCTACTGGCGTGCGGTGATGCACTGCAACTCATTGACGCAGCAGAATCCGTTGCTGGACGAGTGCGGTCAGGAAGATCCATACGTGTACGCGATCCAAATGCACAGGAAGACGGCTGAGGAGAAGGGGCTTGTCGACGGTGACAATGTCTGGCTCGAGAACCCTGAGGGGCATCGTGTGAAGGGTTGGATTGCTCTAACTGAAGGGATTGAGCCTCACCATCTGGCTATCGCGGCTGTTGCGGGTCACTGGGGCAATTTCATGCCAATTGCGAAGGGCAAGGGCACATTCTTCAACGACCTGGTGGAGATGGATCTGGGACACACTGATCCGCTCACCTTCAATCAGGACATCTGTTGCCGAGTGAAGATTTACAAGGCGGACTGATACCGTGTTGCTATTTGGCTCGTCGGTGAATCGTCTTTACTGGAGTTGATAATGCCAAGATATGGAATGGTCATAGATCTCAAGCGGTGCTACGGGTGTTACGCCTGCATGATGGCATGTAAGGTCAAGAACCATACTCCGCCTGATGTCTTCTGGGCTCGTGTCCTCAAAGGTGAGGAAGGAACGTTCCCGAACACGGTCCGGCAGGCTCTACCGGTTCTCTGTAATCAGTGTGAGGAACCGTCGTGTGTAGAAGTTTGTCCGACGGGTGCCACCTACCAGGATGACGACGGCATCGTGGTGGTGGACAAGGACAAATGCATGGGATGCAAGTCCTGTCTAATGGGTTGCCCGTACGGCGCACGGTATACCGTGGAAAAATGGGAGAGCTATTTCCCCGAGGGACTCCCAATCTCGGAATATGAGGAGTTCTGCAAGAAGAAGTGGGAAGAGGATTCGGGGGTCGGGGTTGCGACGAAGTGTGATTTCTGTAAGGACCGTATTCCGGAAGGCCGCGATCCCGCGTGCGCGGAGGCCTGTGCGGCCAACGCCCGTGTGTTCGGAGATCTCGACGATCCCAACAGCGAGGTGTCGATTCTCATCAAGCGGCACCGGGGCCAACCGTTGAACCCAGAACTAGGAAACAAACCCAAAGTTTACTACCTGATGCCACGATAATCTCACGCCGGCGCGGAGTAAGTTGGGTCTGAGCTTTTCTAACAGCGAGTAGGAGAGGTACCATGGATCCGAAAGTGAACGGCCAGCTACAAACGGAATGGAACTGGCTGATAGCGATCTACCTGTTTCTCGGCGGTGTCGGAGCTGGCGCCTACACGATCGCAGCGATAAACGGCTTTGTCGGCGAGAGCCTTCAACTATCCACGACCGTCGGTTTGTGGATCAGCTTCCCGGCTCTGTTGATCGGTAGCGCAGCCCTGTTGGCTGACCTGGGCCAACCGGCAAAGGCAGTATATGCGGGGATGAAGCCAGGGACGTCGTGGATTGCGCGAGGCTTCTGGATCATCAGCATCTTCATGATTCTGGCGTTTGTACACTTCCTGCTCCATCAGTTTGGCGATGCTGCGGGCAGCGGTGTTGTGAAAGTTCTATCGGGGGTTACCATCGTATTTGCAGTGGCGACGATGGCATATACCGGGATTCTACTTGGGGCCTCCAAGGGAATGCCGTTCTGGAACTCCGGAATCGTTCCGGTCGTTTTCGTGATTTCCGCCCTGGTTACCGGCCACTTCACGATCATGCTCGGAGTGGCGCTATTCGGCGAAGGTGCCGAAATTGCCGCCGAGATGAAGACGATGGCTGCTGAAGCTGCGGCCTTTGTCGTTTTCGAGGTGCTTGCGATCGTCTTTTTCCTTCAAGCCGCCTTCAAGCGCCCTGATTCGAGGGAGTCGGCGGAACGCATTTTGAACAAACGTTACTTCATAGTTGGCTACTTCGTGCTGGGGTTGGCGGTACCGTTGGCCTTGATGCTGACTGTCTATCTCAGTTCAGCTGGGGTGGCAATAGCCGCCGTTGGTGCACTGCTTGGATTGATTGGTGGTTTGATCCTGCGGCAGGGCGTTCTGGTCTGTGGTGCGCTTCCCACGTGGAACATTGCCGGATTCAAGTTCCGGCGTATCGCCCGTCCAAAGGAGCCGAAGCCGGCTATGGGGATGTTGCCACCTCAATGACCGTTTGACTGCGAGGCCGTTCGTCGGAATGCGCAATGAAGAAGCAACCAGACAACTCCGAGCCCGTAGAGTCCGTACGGGCTCGGCGCGTTTCCACCACTGAGAACAGCCACGCATCTGTTTGTGAAGAAGATGTCAGTGTCGTTGTGGAGGCGCCGGTCACGCTCGACGTGGAAGGTATCGAGAACTACACCTTGCTCTGCACGCCAAAAGACACCAGGGCGCTGGCGCTTGGATTCTTGTTCACTGAGGGCATAGTCGACGAAATGTCTCAGGTCATCCACCTTGACCACTGTGAAGAGGCGCCTGGCGTCATCCGCGTGAGGCTTTCTGGCGCCGTCCCGAAAATCGGCGATCCCAGCCGCAACCTGCTCATCGTGTCATCCTGTGGTGCGTGCGGTAGTGAGGACCTAGATACCCGAATTCAGGCGTTACCCGAAGTTGGTGATGCGTTGCGGGTCAGTCGCACGGTGCTGCGGTCGGCCCGTGAGGGGCTCTCCGGCAGGCAGCCCCTGTTCGAGGCGTGTGGGGGGACTCACGCAGCCGGCATCTATGATGAGTCGGCCACCATCCTCGCGTCCGCCGAGGACGCCGGACGCCACAATGCCCTGGACAAGGCCATAGGGAAGTGCTTGCTGGAAAATATCCCAACGACAGGGCGGGCTGCAGCCCTGTCCGGGCGAGTCAGTCTCGAGATGGTCAGCAAGTGTGCCCGCGCCGGCATCGAACTCATCTCGGCGATCTCCGCGCCCACGACATTAGCGATCGAAGTGGCCGACCGGTGCGGCATCACACTGTGCGCGTTCGTTCGAGAAACCCGGGCGACGGTATTCACGCATCCACATCGGGTGGCTGGGGCCTAGACTATCACTTCCTCCTTCCTCAACCCCCCGATTTTCTCCGGTGACAAATCCAACACTTCCCCCAGGATCTCGTCCGTGTGTTCGCCCAACAGTGGAGGAGGCCGGCGAATCGACCCTGGCGTTTCCGAGTATTTGATCGGGATTCCACCAAGCCGGAGCGTGCCGATTGTAGGGTGCGGTATTTCAGCCACCATGTTGCGGTGTTTCACTTGCGGATCTGCGAAGAGGTGCTCCATGTCGTTTACGGGCCCGCATGGCACAGCCGCCTCAACCAGCAGCTCCATCCATTCGTCGCAGGTCTTCTGAGCCATCACTTCCTCGATGAGTGGAAGCAAGGCGTTTCGATTCTCTACACGCTTGGGATTGGACTCGAACCGAACGTCATCGACCCATTCCCATTTGCCGAGCGCGAGGCAGAAGTTGGTCCACAGCTTCTGATTCGCGGCTGCGATCGCGATGGGCCGATCCTTGGTATTGAACACCTGGTAAGGAATGATCGATTCGTGGGCGGTCCCCCAGCGGGTTGCCTCCTTGCCTGCAACCAGGTAGTTGCTGGCGATATTGGCCAGTCCCGACACTTGGGCATCGAGTAAGCTGACGTCTAGGTATTGGCCTTTCCCCGAGCGCTCCCTCCAAAGCAGCGCGCTGGTGATTGCCCCTGATGCGTAGACGCCGGTGAGTACGTCGGTGATCGCAACCCCAACCTTGCAGGGGCTGCCGTCACGCTCGCCGGTGATGTACATCAGGCCACCCACAGCTGATAGCACCATGTCGTAGCCGGGCCTGTCTCTGTATGGGCCATCTTGGCCGTATGCGCTGATGGATGCATACACGAGCCGCGGATTGATCTTTCGTAGAGTCTCATAATCCAGCCCGAACTGCTTCGTCAGGCCTGGCGTGAAGTTCTCGATAAAGACATCGGATGTCTTCGCCAATTCCCGCACCAACTCTGCGCCAGCCGGCTTCTTGAGATCGATCGCGATCGACTTCTTGTTGCGATTGCAGCAGATGTAGTACGCGCTTTCTCCGCCTGCGAACGGAGGCCCCCAGGTGCGTGTGTCGTCGCCGGTTTCGGGTCGCTCGACCTTGATGACCTCGGCCCCCTGATCGCCCAGGATCATGGTGCAATACGGTCCGGCGAGTATCCGGGACAGGTCGAGTACGCGGTATCCCTCCAGCGGGAGTTCAGGTGAGGAAGTCTGGGTCATTTCCTGTTCTCTTTGAAGTCTTCGTCGATTCCCTATTGCGTAACCAAACGACTCCACATCTGGCGCGGAGTCTAGCTCGCTTCGGAGCGAACTTTAGCGCATGGGGTGGGTGGGTGCCAGCTTGCGGTGCCTTGCCGCGGACACATATGCAGCGTACGCTACCCTTCCGCACCCTCCCGCTCCTCCCAATGCTCACGCACTTCCGCCCCCCGCCCTTGCAAATACCGGTACGATTCTGCATAGTGCCGGACAGAATTGTTGAGTCCGCGGGCGGCGATCCCTTTGTTTGCCGCCCGCGACGCAAATTGGGCGCTCTCCAGGAGGACCGGTTGTTTTTGTTCTCAGCTGATATATTGACCGACCGCCGCAGCGATATCCGCCTCTATCTCCCAGCTGTGGTCTTTCTCTTCGTTTTCGTGTTCGTCCTGAATGGCGGGCTCATTGGTGGGTTGCACGCAGCACAAGAACACAGTGAGGCCGATCCGGCAGCATTGACGCACCTGATGGTGATGGTGGCGCTTCAGCTCGCTGTGATCATCGCCGCCGCCAAGCTTGTTGGAGAGTTCTTCGAGCGCGTCTTGAGGCAGCCCGCGGTATTGGGAGAGCTCGCGGCCGGGCTGATAATTGGACCGTACGCGCTGGGCGGGATGACGTTTGGCAACTTCATACTTTTCCCCGAGTCGCACGCCGCGCTGCCCGGGATCATCCCAGTTGACGAGACGGTCTACGCCATCTCCACCATAGCTTCGCTGATTCTGCTGTTCCTGGCCGGCCTGGAAACAGACTTCAAGCAGTTCTTCCGGTTCGCTCTACAGGGAAGCTTGGTTGGTATAGGTGGTGTACTGGGTGCGTTCGTGACCGGTGACTTGCTGTACGCCTGGTGGTACCAAACCAGCTTCATGGATCCGGTGGCTCTGTTCATGGGAACGATTTCGGTGGCCACCAGTGTTGGCATCACCGCGCGGATCCTTTCGGAGAAGCAGAAGCTGGACACTCCCGAAGGCGTCACCATCATTGCCGGGGCAGTGATCGATGACGTACTCGGCATCCTCGTGCTGGCGATCGTGGTGTCGATGGCCACCATGAGTGGAGCTGACCATGGTGCGGGAAGCGGTGGTGTGGAGTGGGGTGAGATTGGGAAAATCGCCGGATCCGCGGTTGGCTTCTGGGTGCTTGGCACAGGCGCCGCGATAGCGCTGGCAAAACCCATCCGCTCAGTGCTCGAGAAGTTCAAGGGCCCCGGTGTCGTCGCCGGTTGTGCGCTGGCACTGGCGCTTTTGCTGAGCGGCTTGATGGAAGCGATCGGCCATCTCGCCATGATCATCGGTGCCTACTCCATGGGACTCGGCCTTGCCAAGGAGAAGACCTTTGCGCACGAGCTTGATAAGGCCCTGAGCGGCACCGCCAGCCTCCTGGTCCCCGTTTTCTTCTGCACGATGGGGATGCTGGTTGATTTCAGCGCGATGCAGCATGCGTTGACCTTCGGTATCATCTTCAGTCTGGTTGCAATCGTCTCGAAGGTGATCGGGTGTGGTGCACCGACATTCCTGGTGCGTTTCAACATGCTCGGTGCGATGCGAGTCGGTATCGGTATGCTCCCGCGTGGTGAGGTCGCGCTGATTGTCGCGGGCGTCGGGCTGGCACAGGGTGTGATCAACCACGAAATGTTCGGGGTCAGCATCATGATGACCCTCGTTACGACGGTCGTGGCGCCTCCGCTACTCGTAAAGCTGTTTTCGTCTGCAAGCCCGGGTGTACTCGGTGAGGCTGCCGTGGCTCAGTCTTACGACGTTGAGGCTACCGCAGTCAGTGTTGGACAGCAGCGGTTCATGGAGTCGCGCCAACTATCGAAGTTTGTTGCTACAACGCTTCACGAGGGCCTTTTGGCGCAGCTCCGTGAACGGCGCGACACATCCGTGAACAAGATCGGAACGACTCATTTCATAACGGTTGGGGATCACATCACGTTCGAACTACGGCTCTTAGATAATGAACGACTAATCGTGGCATCCTCTCCGGAGGATCAGAGAGAAGTGCGCGAGTTGGTGACGGAAGGCCTGTCTGCCATCCGCAGACAGTTCGCGGCGCCGGAGGTTTGTGTCGATCCGTTGGAGTTCGCGTCCTCCGAAGGAGTGCTTTTCTAGCCTAGAAGCCTCTCACTTCGGTAGCGAGGCCCACCGTTGCAGGAGCGGTGCGGGCCTCCAACGAGGCCCCGAGATTTGGGCGAATCACGTGAACTCTCGGTGGTTTCTGACGGCGGCAAAGGTACCCGTTGTGAAACCCTCCCTGACCGTTTACGTTCGGTGTCACAATCCAGTGCCCCCATGCCAACCGAAGTGACGACGTGTGCGTCCCAGTCCAGAGGCAAGCGCGGCGTAACGCTAGGTGTTTTGGGGGCTGTCGGTGTTGGAATACGTCCGAACAAGTAAGCATTTCAGACGAGTATTGAATTCACCCGTTCTGAGCCGAGCCGCCCGAGGCGGCATCGAGCGAGGCACGGTATTTGGGGGACAACGCGATGAGCCAATCGCTGGTCACGTACTCCGAAGTTTTGGAGATCGTGGGTGATGTCATAAAGGTCTCCGTTCCGGAGTCGCGTTCCGAGAGAAGGGCAGCCGTTCGTCTGGGCGATCTGGCGGTGATCGAAGCAGAGGGTAGCGACAAGTCGCTGGCGCAGGTCATCAACATGGACCGGAACAAGGTGTCGCTTCAGGTCTTCTCCGGGACCAAGGGAATCTCAACGTCAGCGACGACGCGTTTCCTCGGTCATCCCATGAAGGCCACTTTTTCACGGAACGTCTTGGGACGGATCTTCGGTGGCGACGGCAAACCGATCGACGGCGGGCCTGACTTGTCGCACGAGCCGAAAGTCGATATCTCGAGTCCGACAGTGAACCCGATGCGTCGCGTGCTCGCATCCAAGATGATTCGGACCGACGTGCCGATGATCGACGTCTTCAATTGCCTGGTCGAGAGTCAGAAGATCCCGATCTTTTCCGTGAGCGGTGAGCCATTCAACCCGTTCCTCGCCCGTGTGGGTATTCAGGCAGATGCAGATGTCGTGATTTTTGGTGGGTTGGGGCTCATCTTCGACGACTACCACTTCTTCCGGTCAGCCTTCGAAGAGGCCGGCGTGTTCACTCGCACCGCGATGTTCGTAAACCTGGCATCGGATCCGATCGTTGAGCGCCTCCTGGTGCTCGATATGGCGATGGCAGTGGCCGAACGGTTTGCGGTGGAGAAGGGTATGCGGGTTCTGGTGTTGCTCACCGACATGACGGCCTATGCCGATGCGCTCAAGGAGATCGGTATTTCGATGGAGCAGATCCCAGCCGTCCGTGGTTACATGGGTGACCTATACTCGCAGCTTGCGCGCAGGTACGAGAAGGCATGCGACTTTCAAGGTGCTGGGTCGGTGACGATTCTAGCAGCGACGACGATGCCGGGCAACGACGTGACGCACCCGGTTCCCGACAACACCGGTTACATCACCGAGGGGCAGTTCTACATGCACGACGGCATGCTCGATCCCTTCGGTTCGCTCTCGCGTCTCAAACAGCATGTCATCGGCCGAGTCACGCGTGAAGACCATGGCCAGATCATGAACACGATGATCCGCTTCTATTCCGAAGCTCGGGACGCGGAACAGAAGCAGGCGATGGCGTTCGAACTCTCTCCGTTCGATCACAAGCTTCTGAAGTTTGGAAAGCTGTTCCGTGATCGGTTCATGAAGATCGAGGTGTCTTTGCCACTCGAGGACGCGCTGAATCTCTGCTGGCAGACGCTTGCCGAGTGTTTCGAGCCGCACGAACTCCTGATGAAGGAGAGCCTGGTCGAGAAGTATTTCTCGCAGGAATCAATCCGGGTGAAGAGCGCCTGACCCGATGGCGACGCTGGCTCTCAACAAGACATCACTCCACAAGGAGAATGAGAAGCTCAGGACCTTCGAGCGGTTCCTGCCGACCCTCGATTTGAAGCGCAAGCAGCTTCTCATGGAAAGGGCGAAGGCGGCGGCTTCTTTTGCCGGCATCCAGACGGAACTAGAGGAACTAGAGGAGATAGTAGCGGCACAGATCCCCATGGTGTCCAACGAACTCGTTGACCTCACAAAACTGGTTGAAGTCACAGATGTTCGGCTAAAGGAAGAGAATGTGGTTGGTGCCTACGTTCCGGTCCTCGAATCGTTCAAGACCGAGACCAGGCCGTATGGGTATCTGGTGAGGCCTCACTGGGTAGACACCGTTGCTGTGCGTCTCAAAGAGGTGCTCGAACTCAAGATTCGGGTTCAAGTAGCTCGCCGGCGATTCGAACTCCTCGAAGTGGCTGCGAGGAAGATCACACAGCGCGTGAACCTGTTCGAAAAGGTCCTCATTCCTCGTACGAGGCAGAACATCAAGAGGATCCGTCTGTTCCTGTCGGACGCGGAACGGATTTCAGTGGTACAAGCCAAGATAGCGAAGGGGAAACAGGTGGCTGCGGAGGCTTTCTCGTGAGCATTGTACCGCTGAAGAAACTCACACTATTCGGGCTCACGGACGAGAAAGAGCAGATTCTCAAGCGGTTGCAGAAGCTGGGCTGCTTGCATCTAGTGACCCTGCGCCCCGCTCCGGATCGGCCGGAGGATATTCTCCCGCAGTATCCCAAGGATACTCACGAAGCAATGCGTTACCTGCTCGACAGTCCCATAAAGCGGAGGGCGGTGACCGAAGACGAGGACTTCGACCTCCCGGCGATCGTCGAGAAGGCACTCTGGAATCGGGCGCGCCTACGGGCGGCGCGGGAAAGCCTGGACGAGTTACGTCTTTTGATTCGCGCCAGAACTCCATGGGGCAACTTCAAGTTGCCGGGGCTGGAGGATATGGGTGGACTACGCCTTTGGTTTTACGTGGTACCACTCAACGAGATGCGGGATGTGGAAGCCGGCGATCTGACCTGGCAGGTAGTCAGCCGCGACCATCGGAACGCGTACGTCGTTGTGATATCCGAGGAGGAACCTCCCGAGGAATCAATGCCGGTCGCACGGATGGATCCGGGCTCGCAGTCTCTCGCGGAGCTTCGCCGTGAAGAAGAAGATCGAGTTGGGGAGGAGGAGGATATCCTCTCCGAGCGATGGAGACTCACTCGGTGGCTGGGCCTGTTGAGGAGTCGTATGGCGGAGGCGGAGGATGATGCGGCGTTGCGGTTCGCGGCGACGCAGACTCTCGACTCGGACGAGGTGTTTGCAATACAGGGGTGGGTGCCCGAGGAGGTGTCCGAGGGAGTGGTGTCTTATGCCAACGCAAGCGGCCTTGCATGTACGATCGAAGAACCCAAACCATCCGATTCCCCGCCGGTGCTCCTCAAGAACCAGCAGAATATTGCCGCAGGCGAAGATATTCTGGCCTTTTTCCAGCTACCGGGATACCGCGATTGGGATCCGTCCGCAATCGTGTTCGTCTCGTTCGCGCTGTTCTTCGGGATGATTCTCTCGGACGCCGGTTATGCTGCAGTATTGGTGCTACTGGCGCTGTTCTTGTGGAAGAAGATGGGTAGGTCGAGGGACGGTAAACGCATCAGGAAGCTGGTCGGTGCGGTGGTTACCTGTTCCGTCGTGTACGGTGTGTTGGTGGGGAGCTATTTCGGCGTGACACCGCCCGAAGGAACGTTCTTGGGGCGTCTTCAGGTGCTCGACATCAATAACTTCATCGGCATGATGTACTTTTCCGCTGGGATAGGTGGACTGCACGTCTTGCTGGCAAACGTTATGGTCGCGTGGAACCGTCGTTCGTCCTTGAATGCGTTGGCGCCGCTCGGTTGGGTTATCATGGTTACGGGCGGAATGACGTTTTTGGTTCGAGAGTCGGCCCCGCAGTTATGGGCATCTGCACTGTGGATAATAGTGAGTGGCGGGTTATTGGTGTTGTTGTTCAACAGTGACCGCCCATTCAAGGGAGCGATGAACTTGCTCCTCCGGCTGCTTGACGGCCTCAAAGGCGTGGCTGGTGTCACAACTGCGTTTGGCGACGTCCTCAGTTACCTGCGCTTGTTTGCCCTCGGACTCGCGAGCGCGTCGCTGGCAGTGACCTTTAACGACTTGGCGACGCAGGCGATGGGAGCGGGCCCCGGCGTGGGGCTACTTCTTGCTCTCATGATATTAGCACTCGGACACGTGCTGAACCTGGTGCTTGCGGTTGTGAGCGGAGTGGTGCACGGCCTGCGCTTGAATCTGATTGAGTTCTACCATTGGGGTATTAATGAGGAAGGATATCCGTTCAACGCCTTCCGAAAAAAGGAGACAGTATCGTGGACAGCGTGATTCTCATTCTAGGTTGGGCTGGGATTGTCAGCCCACTGGTTCTGGGAGCAATCGGAAGCGTCTTTGGTTGCTTGGTTGCGGGACAAGCGGCATGTGGGGCT
Organism: Gemmatimonadota bacterium; assembly: GCA_039588935.1. Taxonomy (GTDB): domain Bacteria; phylum Gemmatimonadota; class Gemmatimonadetes; order Gemmatimonadales; family GWC2-71-9; genus JBDGYW01. Next base: position 13,097 of record JBDGYW010000069.1, read on the forward strand.
TTGTTGGAGGTCGAGAGTGGATATGGCCGATACATCGGCCTCTCGGCTCTGCCATCCTCACAGACGATTTACGGTATCGTGGTGATGTTCTCGCTCAATCGGGCCGTTTCGGTCGAAAACGCACCGGCGCTGGCGGCGATCGGTATCCTCGCGGGCGTTGGCCTGTTGGTTTCGGCGAGTTCGCAGGGCAAGGCCATCGCATCGGCAGTGAGCACCTCGAAGCACAAGCCTGAGGTGTTCGGCCTCACGATTGCCCCCGCGGCGATCGTCGAGGGTTTCGCCGTGTTCGTCTTTGTCTTCGCCATGTTGCTCGCCAACGGGATCGCCGCTTAGGAGGGGAGCAGGTTTATGAATGGCACTGACGGCACTGACGCACGTTCGGTCAGACAGGAGGGCGCCTCGTCTGGTGTGGAGGCTCTGATCCAGCGGCTGCGCCAGCAGGGGGTCGATGCCGGAAACACGGCTAGAGACCAGATAATTTCCAAGGCGGAGCAAGAAGCGGCCCGGATTATCAAGGAAGCGCGTGAGCAGGCCGATGCACTGGTGGAAAACGCCCGCCAGGAAACTGATCGATTGCAGAAGGCCGGTGAAGATGCGTTGCGGATTGCGGGTCGCGATGCGGTGCTGCGGATGCGCGAGACCGTGACGACCTACTTCGAGGAACGGGTCAAGCGACTTGCATCGACCGAACTAGAGGATCCGGAGTTCCTAAGATCGCTTATTGTCGAGGTCACTAAACGTGTGAAGGATGAGGCCGCGGTTGACGAGGCCGAGGATATCGAGGTGTATCTCCCGCAGGAAGTCATCGGGATCACCGAGCTTCGCGATAGGCCCGAGGAACTCGAGGGGAAACTCAGCGAATACGCAAAAGCGATTGCGAGCGCGGCGTGGCGCGAGGGAGTCGTCGTGAAGACCATGGAAGCCGGTGAACGGGGAATCCGTGTCCGACTCCTGGACGACGACCTGGAAATCGATCTGACCGATGAGGCGATCGCCGAACTGCTTCTGCAACACTTGCAGCCTCGGTTCCGCGCCGTTTTGACTGGGATGATAGGCCAGTAGGGAAGATATATGGCTCGTCCTCCACGCTATTACATGCTGGTAGCCAGTTTGCCCTATCTGCCGCCTTTGTTTGCCGCGAACAAACCGCCGATGTCGCGGGAACGGCTGGAGGGACGTCTCGACATGCTCATCGATGAGGACCGGCGCGAGTTGAGGGTGATCGAGGACATGATGCATTGGGATCGGTTGCCGCTGGACATCAGTGATCACGAGGTCATCGAGCGCGCCGAAGCGGTAATTCCAACCCTGCGCAGCGAGCGTCTCCGCCAGGTGGCGACGTGGCGCATGGAGATCCGCACCGTCGTCGCTGCGCTCAGGCGTCGTGCCGCTGGAGGTTCTCCGGCCAGCTTGAAAGAACAGTGGGGCTTTGGGCGCTGGGTTTGGCACATCGAGCAGAACTGGAGCCGTCCCGATTTCGGGCTGGCCAACGCGGTCCCGTACGTAGTTCCGTTTCAGCAGTTGATTGAACAGCGTGATTCGTTGGCATTGGAACGTGCGCTTCTAAATACTGTCTACAAAGAGCTTGCCCGGGTTAGAGATGTGCACCATTTCGATTTCGAATCCGTGGCATTGTATGTCTTGATGTGGGATATCATCGCCCGTTGGACCGGACACGACAAAGAACGGGCTCAAGAGCGGTTTGATCTACTCGTGGGCGAAGGCTTGGGCGAATACGCCGACCTCTTCGCCGCAACCGGGTGATAAAGCAGTTACGTGGGAGTTAGTTATGGAAAGCGAAACCAGGCAACACTTCAACTGTAGAGTCGTTGCCGTTCAAGAAGGCCTTGTTACGATCGTTCAAGAAGGCCTTGTTACGATCGAGGTCGAGGATAGTGCTGACGCCGAAGCCGTTCTGATGAAGAACGAGGTGGTTCTGATCTGTCCCCGTGGGACCGATCAGAAGCTCAGGGCTGAGGTGCTCAGGGTACGCGGCAACACTGCTGAAGCTCAGGTTTTCGAGGAAACGAAAGGGGTTGCAGTTGGGGATCCTGTCGAACAGACCGGCAGAATGCTCTCGGCTGCGCTTGGCCCGGGTTTGTTGGGACAGGTATACGACGGTCTTCAGGCCCCGCTCGAGACTGTAGCGGCGGAGCACGGTTTCTTCCTGCCCCGAGGCATCGACGTCGACGCTCTAGATCCGAAGACGAAGTGGAGTTTCGCGCCCAAGGTGAGAACCGGGGCCAAACTCAAGGCAGGAGATGTGCTCGGCACCGTCCAGGAAGGGCGCTACACCCACAAGATCATGGTACCGTTTGCGGAGCCGGGCTACGTGGATGTGGATTGGATCCAGCAGGGTGACTTCACCGTGAACACTCCAATCGCGCGGATTCGGGACGAGCGCGGCCGCGAGAGAGAGCTGACCATGGTTCAGCGTTGGCCAGTGAGGAAAGCGCTCCCGGAGAACCTCCTTGCGCGCCGCAGTAGTGAACGACTGTACCCCTCCGAACTCATGGTGACGACGCAGCGCCTCATCGACACGTTCTTCCCAATCGCCCGCGGCGGAACGGCCTGTATTCCGGGTCCGTTCGGGGCAGGGAAGACAGTGCTGCAGAACCTCATCTCTCGCTATTCGTCCGTGGATATCGTGATTGTCGTAGCATGCGGCGAGCGGGCAGGTGAGGTGGTTGAGACAATCACGGAGTTTCCACACCTCACGGATCCCAAGTCGGGTGGCCCCCTCATGGACCGCACGATCATCATCTGCAATACTTCGTCGATGCCGGTGGCCGCGCGCGAGGCTTCTATCTATATGGGGATCACGCTGGGCGAGTACTATCGCCAGATGGGATACGACACTCTGTTACTTGCCGACTCCACATCCAGGTGGGCACAGGCAATGCGTGAGACCTCGGGGCGGATGGAAGAGATCCCTGGTGAAGAGGCATTCCCCGCCTATCTCGATTCCTCCATCAAGAGTGTATACGAGCGCGCGGGCCTCATCAAAACGAATGACGGCAGCGTCGGTGCCCTCACGATGATCGGGACTGTTTCGCCGGCTGGAGGAAACTTTGAAGAACCGGTGACTCAATCGACATTGGCCACAGTCAGGTCGTTCCTCGGACTGAGTGCCGATCGGGCGTACAAGCGCTTCTATCCAGCTGTAGATCCGCTGCGATCGTGGTCTCGTTATCGCGAGCAGCTGGCTGATTGGTTCGAGACCGAAGTCTCCAAGGGTTGGACCGAGCAGGTTCAGGAGATGACCGACTTGTTGCATCGTGGTGACTCGATACAGCAGATGATGCAGGTCACGGGTGAAGAGGGTGTCACAATCCCGGACTACGTCACGTATCAGAAGGCTCTGCTGGTCGACATGGTCTACCTACAGCAGGACGCCTTCGACGAAGTAGATGTGAGTGCACCTCTCGAACGGCAGAAGCACTGTTTTGGATTTCTCTACGATCTGGTGGCGCGCGAGTACAAGTTTGAAGACAAGGAGCAGGTACGGGACTACTTCTTGCGGTTAACCGGCCTGTTCAAGAATTTCAATTACTCGAGCGAAGATACGCCGGATCGGGCCAAGTATTTGAAGCAAATGGAGGAACTGGCGGATTCAGTGACTGTCGCCGTTCAGTAGACGGTGCTTGATTGTTGTTGCTGGCTGAGAATAGAAATCACAGCTGACGTGGTCTGGAGGAGTGATAAATGCCAAGGAATTTCGTATTTCTGGGTCCTCAGGGCTCTGGCAAGGGAACCGTAATTGGAAAGATCAAGGACAAGTATGGAGTTCCGCATATTTCCACGGGCGACATGTTTCGCGAAGCTCTGAAAGAGGGTACCGAGTTCGGGAAAAAGGCGCAGGAGTTCATGAACCGTGGCGAGTTGGTCCCGGACGATGTTACCTGCGGAATGGTAAACGAGAGAATCATTCGGGACGACTGTTTGAACGGCTTCATGCTTGACGGATACCCTCGCAATCTGAAGCAGGCTGAAGCTCTGTCCAAGATCACGACTATCAGCACCGCTGTTCTTCTAGATGTACCGGAAGAGGTGTCCCTCGAGCGATTGTCGGGACGGCGCCAGTGCCGCGAATGCGGCTCGATCTTCCACCTGATGTTCGTTCCGCCACAGGTTGCTGGAGTCTGTGACAAATGCAGTGGCGAACTCTACCAGCGCGACGATGACAAACCGGAAGCGATCATGGAACGGCTGGCCATCTACCGCGATGAGACGATGCCCATGGTAGGCTACTATGAGGACGCCGGGGTGCTCATCAAGGTGGATGGGTCAGGGAGGCCCGACGAAGTCGTCACTCAGATTCTCGAGAAGCTGGGATAGGACAGGTGCACGCAGGTAGTTGAGTTGTCGGTCGGGTGCGGCCAGGTCCTTTGCTTGACCTGGCCACGGCGATATATTTTTGCCGGCTCCCGTGTACGCAAAACCTCCCAGTCTACCGAGCATACCAACCTAAGCTGAATGGTACTGCCGGTATCTGGGGTAGGTTCTGGTTTGGACGGGTGTTGGCAAATGCTGACACATTCGGGAGCTCGCGTTTCTCGCTGAGGGGGACGAGGGTTCCCTTTTTTTGTACTTGACAGCCACCGCGTGGCGTCTTGAAAGGAATTGACAATGCAGAGTTGGCTTTACCTCATCCCTGCGGCAGGCGTCCTCGCCCTGCTGTACGCGCTGTGGAAATCCGCATGGATCGGCAAGCAGGACGCTGGTACCGATCTCATGCAGGAGATCGCCGGCCACATTCAGGAAGGTGCCATGGCTTTCCTGTCGAGGGAGTACAGGGTCCTGGCGATCTTCGTTGTGATTGTTGCGGTGCTTCTGGCTTTCGGCAACGCGACGCAGGAGAGCAGCCATTGGCTGATCGGCGTCTCCTTCGTTTGTGGCGCTGTCTGTTCGGGCCTGGCCGGGTTTATCGGCATGAAGGTGGCTACAAAGGCCAATGTGCGCACGACCAGCGCAGCGCGTGACGGCCTCAATGGCGCGCTTGCCATAGCGTTCTCCGGTGGTGCGGTGATGGGCATGTCCGTGGTTGGGCTAGCCGTCATCGGCCTCAGCGTGCTGCTGATTATCTACGCGACCCTTTTCATCGGTGACGTTGGCTGGGACTGGCCCCGTCTGCTTCAAGTACTGACAGGGTTCTCCCTCGGCGCATCTTCAATCGCGCTGTTTGCCCGTGTTGGCGGAGGTATCTACACGAAGGCCGCTGACGTCGGCGCCGATCTGGTTGGCAAGATCGAAGCCGGGATTCCCGAGGACGACCCGCGCAACCCGGCCGTGATCGCCGACAACGTGGGCGACAACGTGGGTGACGTGGCTGGAATGGGCGCGGACCTGTTCGAGTCGTATATCGGTTCGATCGTCGGGTCCATGATTCTGGGTGCGACATTCATCCCCGTTTTGAGCAGCATGGACAACTTTAGCGGGCTGAGTGCGGTGTTCCTGCCGCTCATTCTTGCCGCTATCGGTATCGTTGTATCAATTGCAGGAACCTTCTTTGTACGGACGTCTGAAGGTGGCAACCCCCAGGCGGCTCTCAACATCGGGACCTTTGGTGCCGCCATCCTGATGCTGATCGTCTCCTTCTTCGTGATCAGATTGGTGCTTCCAGCGACGTGGGTGGTTGGTGGGACGGAATACACAGCTCTTGGCGTGTTCTGGGCCACGATCGCAGGTCTCGCCGGTGGTACGGCCATAGGCCTCATCACCGAGTACTACACGGCCGAGAATCGTTCTCCCACGCGGGGCGTTTCGAAGGCGTCGGAGACAGGTGCTGCCACGAACATCATTGCCGGATTGGCGCTTGGTATGAGGAGCACGGCGTGGCCGGTAATCGCGCTCGGTGCAGCGGTCATCGTCTCTCATCACTTCGCGGGCCTCTACGGTATCGCGATCGCAGCGCTCGGCATGCTCTCAACCACGGGCATTCAGCTCGCCGTTGACGCTTACGGACCGGTCGCCGACAATGCTGGTGGTATTTCCGAGATGGCAGGATTGGGTCCCGAGGTACGTGCACGCACGGACAAACTCGACGCGGTCGGCAACACCACAGCCGCTATCGGCAAGGGATTCGCAATCGGTTCGGCCGCTCTCACCGCTCTTGCGCTCTTCAGCGCTTTCACCACGGTCGTCGGCCTCGAGAGCATCGATGTGATGGTGCCGAAGGTCATGGTGGGTATTCTGCTTGGCGCGATGATGCCGTACCTGTTCTCGAGCTTCGCCATGGCAGCGGTCGGCAAGGCGGCCTTTGCGATGATCGAGGAAGTCCGCCATCAGTTCAAGACAATTGAAGGGTTGATGGAAGGAAAGGCGAAAGCCGACTTCCGGCGTTGTGTGGACATCTCCACAGCGGCCGCGATCAAACAGATGATGATGCCGGGCCTCCTTGCCGTGTCGGTCCCCGTGCTTGTCGGGTTCCTCGGCAAGCCCGAGATGCTCGGTGGTTTGCTCGCCGGCGTCACATCGTCAGGCGTGATGATGGCGCTGTTCATGTCCAACACCGGTGGTGCTTGGGACAACGCCAAGAAGCACATCGAGGCAGGCGCCTTCGGCGGGAAGGGTTCCGACCCGCACAAGGCTGCCGTTGTCGGCGACACCGTTGGTGATCCGTTCAAAGACACCGCTGGTCCGTCTCTGAACATCCTCATCAAGCTCATGGCGGTTGTGAGCCTGGTGATCGCTCCGCTGCTCTAGGACGAACAGCGTAGCCTTAGGACCTGGCGAGTAGATCGCTGGGCGGAACATGTGAGAATAGGAAACGCGCAGGGGCCGCATCAAGCGGCCCCTGTTGTGATCTGCCCTTCAGGACGAATCGCCGCTGGCGGCCGAGCCCGGCCTTTAGGCCAGGGTCAGACCTAGGACGCCCTCATCATCCCACTAACAGCCTCTCCACCACCGGTACCAGACTCTCAAACGCGTCAAGAATCTGGCTCGGCTTCACGCGGGTCGGCGGCGGGTATCGCGTCAGTCTGTTCCGATACGCTGAAAGCAGAAGCAGGTTGTCTCTGTCGCCAGACTCGATGGTGAGGCCAGTGGCCTCACGAGCGGTAGCCCTGGATCGTCTGCACGAAAACCGCCGATCCTCCCAACCCCGGTGCATTCCGGGGCTGACGCACTCGAGTTCCTCTGCACTCAAGAGGTCCAGTACATCCGTAAACTGCAGCGTCGAGGGGACGTTGATCGCATCGCGGTGTGTATCGACCTCTGGCGATGGAGTCTCGAGTTGTGCCGCGATGGTGGCGGGAAACTGATCTCTTGCTGGCTGCAGTCGATGCACGACCAGAATTTCGACGGCCCTCGAGCCCAAGTCGATAGCGGAACACAAGTCCACGAGATCGGTAGGCGCAGAGATGCGTGCCGCGAGAGCCGCACTCCAAACCCGCCGGCCCTCCTCTTCGGGGCCGAGTTCTATGATTTCGGGCAGGTTATCCATGACTAGTCCTGTTCGTTCTGACTTCCTGATCCTTCACCAAGAGCACTCTGGAACTCGCTTCTACTCGACTCCTCCACGTGGCATTGTCGGCAACGAGTTCGCTCGGGGTGCGTTGTCGCAATCTCCCCCCTTACGGCGGGCCCAGTGTGGCAAGCCAGGCAATTCTCGCGCATGAGTAGTCGATGCGGAATTGTCGGTGGGGAGATCGGATTCAGGCGCCCGCCCACACGCATGTTCTGCGGGAGACCGACGAAGCTGTTTGCCACGAATAGGTCCTGGCTCGTGTCGTGAACGTGGCATTGACGGCACCGTTCGGTGAATCCCGCAACCGAGGTGCCTACGTGGGGCGATGGTGGGGCAAAACCAAGTCCCTCGGCTGCCACCCCGCGGTCGTTGTGGCAGCTGCTGCATGCCGCGCCCTGCGGTTCGTGTGGGATTACGGGCGGCGCGCCATCGTACAACCGCCGTTCGGCGCGCTCCAGGGCAACGGTCTTCCGGGCCCCGTCTACGCCGGGCACGTCGGCCCATTCGGAATCGCCGCACCCGCTGACCGGCAGGGTGGCAGCAACTGCCAGGAGGCCGATTACGCCAAATCGATTCGGACAGCGCATTTCTTGTAATCCGGTTCCTTGCTGATGTTGTCCATTGCGTCGAGCGTGAGAACGTTCGCGAGCAGGGCTTCGTCGAAAAACGGTATGAACGCCGAGCCTCTTGGAGGTTTGCCGCGACCGTCTACCGTTGCTTTCATCTCCAGGCTGCCGCGCCGACTTACCACCCGGACCCGGTCACCAGACTTGATGCTCAGCTCGGATGCGTCTGCACGATTGATCTCCACGTATGACTCGGTGACCGCCTGGTGGAGCTGCTTCACACGCCGCGTCATCGACCCGGTGTGCCAATGCTCGAGCACCCTGCCAGTGCAGAGCCAGAATGGGTATTCGTCATCTGGCGACTCAGCTGCCGGGTGATACGGCCGTAGCCAAAATGCCGCACGCTCACCGTTATTGGTCGCTTTGTAGAAGTGCACGCCTCGAGCCTTGCGAACGTACGGATCGTAACCGGCCGCGTACCGGTAGCGTGTTTCCTGACCGTCTACCACGGGCCACAACATCCCGCGCGTTTCCCGGAGCTGCTGGTACGAGGCCAGGTCCTTTCCGATACCGAGACCGAAGCTGCGGTATTCCTCGAACATCGGTTCGTGCCAGTCGTCGTCGGGCCACGGGAAGAGGTGCTCCATGCCCATCTGTTTGGCCACCTGGATAACCTGCCAGGCGTCTTCCTGGGCCTCGCCCGGCGGGTCCAGCATCTTCTCCCAGTGCTGTGTGCGCCGTTCCGTGTTCCCGAACACCCCTTCTCGTTCTATCCACGCAGCCGACGGGAGCACCAGATCGGCATGCTCAGTGGTCGGCGTTGGGTAGATTTCGCTGGCGATGATGAACTTGCCATCGCCCGGAGTGCGTTCGATGCGCGCCAGATTTGGTATGCTCACCCACGGATTGGTAGTCTGGATCCACATCACCTTGACGTCGCTACGGATCAAGGCGCGGAACATGTCCATCGTATGGAGTCCCGGGCGCGCGGGGATTGTCCCTTCAGGAAGATCCCAAATTTCCTCAGCTTTGGCGCGGTGGGCCGGGTTGTTCACCACCATGTCTGCGGGGAGCCTGTTGGCCAGCGTGCCGACCTCGCGAGCCGTGCCGCACGCCGATGGTTGTCCGGTCAGACTGAACGGATTCGCGCCCGGCCGGCTTATCTTCCCGGTGATCAGGTGAAGGTCTGTGATGAGGTTGTTCATCCAGGTGCCGCGCACGTGCTGATTGACGCCCATGCACCAGAGACTGACGGTCCCGCGCCCCTGGTTGCCGTAGATGTCCGCGAGCGCATAGATCTGCTGTTGGGGAATCCCGCATATCTCCGCAACACGTTCCGGAGTGTAGTCGGCGAGGAATCGCTGCAGTTCGTCAAATGAAGATGCCCGACCCTGATCGCTGAACCGATAGTGTGGTGCCGGCCCGTCGGACGGCGAGGTCCCAAGCCCGTCTGAACCCCAGCTGCCATAGCCGATCTGCCGTAGATCTTCGATGCCACGTTTGAAGACCACGTTCTCGCGGATGAATGCGCGGTCCACCTGCCCCCGCTGCACCAACAGGTGCAGGATCCCGTTGGCGAGCGCCAGATCACTGTTGGGAGTGAACTCCACGTACATGTCGGCGTAGTCGGTCGTCGGGGTGCGACGTGTGCCTATGTCGATTATCCGGACGCCCGGGTTGGAACGTTTGTTCGCGAGGATGCGCGAGAACAGGACCGGGTGCATCTCGGCCATGTTGTTGCCCCAGAGCACGAAGTCGTCACCGGCCTCGAGGTCCTCGTAACACCCCATTGGCTCGTCGCTCTGGAACTGGGTCATGAAGCCCATGACCGCGGATGCCATACAGAGTCGGGCGTTGGGTTCGACGTTGTTGCTCCGTAGTCCTCCGCGGAACCACTTGGTTACGGCGTAACCGTCGTGGACGCCCCATTGCCCCGAACCGTAGAATGCGACGGACTCCGGCCCATCCGAGTCCAGCGCCTCCTGGTATTTCGATGCTATCAGGGCAATCGCCTCGTCCCAACTGATGCGGGACCAACCGCTGCCGTTTTCGTCGCGCAGCATTGGGTAGCGGAGCCGATCCTCACCGTACAGCATCGCGGGCAGGTGATAACCCTTCACGCAAAGCATGCCACGGTTCACCGGGTTGGCTTCGTCACCGCGAACCGCCACGGCGCGCCCCTCCCTGATCCCCACTTCGACTCCGCATCCGGTGCCGCAGTACCGGCACGGTGCCTTCTTCCAGTCGAGATCCGCGTCTGACAGCAGATCCATCCGTTCGCGGATGCGTCGTGCCTCGGCCTGGTCTCCGCACGAGAACGCCGCAATGCTCGCGCTCCCGACTCCCAGGGTCTGCAGGAAATCTCTGCGTCTCATGACTCCTCGATTCTCCTCAACGCTCCGGGCGCCCGTAGCGACGTTCCATCTCGCGCCGGATTTGTTCTGCCGCTGCCTCTGCTCCTTCCTCGAACCAGATGTGTTCCGGCCGAGCGAGTATCTCGTCGATCACTGCATTCACTGCCCTTGCTGCGCGCCCCCTGCCCTCGGAGGCGGCATGGTCAGCCAACTCCCGAGCCTGCGGAATCAGCTCCATGTAAAAGCGCTCTGCCACCTCATACATGCCGTGCCAGTGTGTGTAGTCGGGTGCCATCATCGACGCCCCGTGACGCGCCCGCCGGCCCTCGTGGTGCCAGAGATAGAACCAGGTCCACTCGACCTCTTCGTCGAATTGCGTCGGTGAACGCATTTCGTTTTGTGCGAGGGCGCTCATGATCTCCTGGCCAGGCTTCGCAAACTTCTCGTTGTAGAGAATCACGAGGTTGTCGTATTGCTCGTAGAAGGCGTTCACGTAGTCCACGGTGTGGCAGGTCGAACAAACATCCTTCATGCGGTCGCGTTTCTGTTCACCAGTGTCGTGAATTAGCGCCTGTCGGGCTTCCGGGTCTGTTTCCGTCACGATTCCGTGATTGATATCCGTGTCCATCACCAGGCTCACCACCGGACGGTTCGTCCACGAGATGCGCTCGCCTGGATCGTGTGTTATCACGCCGTCGTTCCTCACGTTCCCGGACATGTGACAGGTGGCGCACGTCGGTGCGGAGGAGTAGTCGGCGCCGAGTACCCAGTTGATGGCGTCGAGATTCATGTCATCCTTGAGGTCGCGGTACGCGATGCCGTGTTTTGACTCCTCGTAGATCTCCTTTTGCGGATGGTCCGGGCCGAGGTGGCACTTACCGCAGTTCTCTGGCTGACGGGCGCGCCTTGGGGAGAAATCGTGGCGGCTGTGACAGGCGGTGCATGATCCTCGCGTGCCGTCCAGGTTCAAGCGGCCGATCCCCGTGTTGGGCCAGGTGCGCGAGTGCAGGATCGGGCGCCCGTTCTCGTCGTGCGCAATTTGCGCAACCGCGTCGAGATTCGTCGGCAAGCCGTTCTCATCCGGTTCCAGATCGTTCACCGTGATCATCCCGCCGTCCGTCGACTCGAACGCCACCATCGACCCGTGGCACTGTTGGCACCCGGAGTTGGCGCTGGCGAAGCCATTGACCGACGCTACCGCCTTGCCTGGGGTCGGCGAGTGCGGGTTGAACTCCAACCGTGCACCTTCGACCGTTTCAGCCAGGAAGTTGTCGAGCGATGCAAGGATGTTGCCAGCTGCCGCGTGGTGGCTTCCCGCAAACTCATCCGCTTCGAGGTCGTGGCAGTTGCCGCAATCCCGAGGGGTCACTATGGTCGCAATCAACACACCGCGATGCAGATGCGAATCGGCTTCGTCAGGGCTCGCCTGATGGCACTCGAGACAGCCCACTCCCTTCTCGGCGTGGGTGCTGCCGGTCCAGTGAGCGACGATTCCCGGGTTCTCCTCCGCGTGGCAGTCTACGCAATCCCTCGATCCCGCCGGGACCGAAACGTGCGGATCGCGGAGACCAGCCTCCTCTGCTTTCCTCGATGTCTCCATCCACTGCACGAAGACGAGCGAGATGAGGAACAGGCCACCCAGGCCGGCGATAACGAAACGTTTTGTTTCGAGTGTCATAGGTGTTTCCTCTGCATCAGTGTCATGCTACCGCTTCCCATACTGTCAGTGCAATCACAGCCAACGCTCCGGCTACCCCGATCCAGACGCTGGCTTCCTGGTATTTCGTCTTTTTCCTGATCAGTTCGTCGATGAAGGGCCAGGCGAACATCACGAAAACGATGAAGCCCATGCTGAGTACTGCGACCGTTCCACCGAAGAGCTTGAGCCATCGGAAGGCGACGTAGAAAAACCACTCCGGCTTTATCACTTCGGGAGTCTGCAGCGGGTCTGCCGGCGATCCCATGGTGGCCGGGAAAATCGTTGCGAGCGAGCTCAGGAGCACCATTAGGACGAGCCCAATGATGATCTCCGTATACAGGTGGTCGGGGAAGAAGTTGAACGTCTTGGGTGCTCCACCCGCTTCGTCCTTGAACTGGAATTCCGTTACACCCTGTAGCCGGATGACCGTAATGTGAAGGGCGATGAGAGCAACCATGGTGACCGGGAGGACGGCCGCGTGCAAGATGAAGAACCGTGACAGCGTTGCTTCGTTATAGCTGTCGCCGCCAAGCATCATGTTTTTCAGGAACCCGCCGATCAGCGGTGTGGTGTCGGCGATGTTGGCTCCCACCGTCGCGCCCCAGTAGCTGAGTTGCTCGAACACGAGACTGTAGCCGGTGAACCCGGTCATGAGCGTGCACAGGAGCAGGCTCATTCCAACCAGCCAGTTGATCTCGCGCGGCCGCCGGTAGGCACCCGTGAAAAACACACGTATCTGGTGGAGTATCACAGCGGCGATCATTAGAGTGGCCGCCCACTTGTGCACGCTTCGGATGAACCAGCCGAACGCCACTTCACGCGTTATGAACTCGACTGATTCGTACGCCACCGCCGGCGAGGCTTCGTAGTAGAACGCGAGCAGGATGCCGGTGAAGATCTGCACTATGAACAGGTATGCCGGAGTCCCACCCAGCGCGAACCACCAACGTTTGAGATGGTAAGGAAC
>JBDGYW010000070.1:0-14892 GCA_039588935.1 Gemmatimonadota bacterium
TTGAAGCTGGTTGAATGTGCCGATCTTCAGGTCGGGTGTCACGTAGGCGCCCTTTGGCAGGTGCGGTCGGAACAATCCGACGGCAGGCGACAAGAGGACCTTCTGCTCCGGATTATCGGAGTCAGGCTCGATTAGCGCCTTCACTGTGTGCTCGAACATGCCTCATATTCTCCGGAACAGCGCGGCCATGTCATGGAGCGACCAGATCCTGGGTGTCTTGACCCGTCGATAGCCGATGCTCTGGTAACTCATCTCAATGATCGTCTTGAGGTAGTCCCTGAGTTCTCCCATGAGGACAATCTCATCGGTGTCACGCTGGCGAGCGGATCGGAACGGGTCCATGTCCTTCGAGATGCGTGCCTCTACCGCGGCCATGCCCTGCTCGACCCCGTCTCGTTCCTCGGGGTCTTCAGTATCGATGTTGAAGTTGTGGTCCAGCTTCGTGCGATACGCACCAATCGCGAGCGTTCGCCCCTCCATCACCGCAAGGCGCGTAATCGGCGTCGAAAGCTGAAGTACCGGATCATAGGGATGCCCGGACATTGCGTAATAGCCTGCCCCCGACGCCTTGCGGAGCAGTATCGTGACCATCGGTGTGGTATTGGTCGAGTTGGTATACAGCAAATCCGAGCCGTACCCGAGCAAGCCGTGCTTCTCGGCCTCTGTCCCGATGTCGAACCCTGAGATGTCCTGTAGCCACACGATGGGAATTCCGTCCGCGTTGCAGGCTCTCGAGAACGCCGAGATCTTGGCGATCCCCTGCTGGTAGAGCAGGCTGCCGGGCCGCGACTTATTCGGATCCTCCGGGTGCTCCGTCAGGAACTGGTTGTTGGCTATGAAGCCTGTGTACAGACCAGACACCCGACCCACACCGATTATCATCTCTTGGCCGACCTCAGGGAGCAACTCCCAGAACAGAGAGGCGTCGACCATTCGTGAAATGATCTGTCGCATGTCGTAGGCCATGCGGTAGTCAACCGGCATCAGTCCCGCAATCTCGGTCGTGGAGAAACGCGGTTCTACCGGGCTCATGTTGAAGCGGTAGTACTCGATTGCCGAAGTTGGGAGCGCCTGAATCTCACGGCGGATCATCTCGATGGCCGTGGGATCGTCCGGCGCGCGCATATCCGCGCAGTTGGAGAGGTGGACGTGGATGTCAGGCCCACCAATGTCGAGCGACGTAATGGTCTGTGACTTTCCGCCCTTCACGAGTGCGGCGCCTGCGATGACCATGTATGCGTTCTCGGTCATCACGACCTTGTCGCTGATAATGGGCATGTAACCGCCGCCCGCGATGCAGTCGCCGAATACACCCGCAACCTGTGGCACCTGCTCTGCGGAGAGCAGGGAGTTCATCTTGAAAATCTTGCCGGCGCCGTATTTCCCGGGGAACGTATTTGCCTGTTCTGGAAGGTTCAGCCCCGAGCAGTCGATCAGGTAGATCACCGGGACTCTGAGACGCAACGCGATCTCTTGCGCTCGGATGATCTTCTCGGGTGTCTGTGGCCACCATGAGCCGGAAGCGACAGTGTTGTCGTTGGCGATCACAACGGTATGTCGACCGCAGACCTTTACGAACGCCGTGACGATGCCGGCGCCCGGGGAGGTACGCGGTGGATCCCCAAACTCGATGCCGTAGTTTACGAACGTGCCTACCGGGTAGACCGCTGTGCCCGGGTCCTTCAGAAGATCGATGCGCTCCCAGGTGGTCAGCTTACCCTTCTTGTGTACGCGCTCCACATACTTCGGTCCCCAGCCCGCTGCAACCTCTTCGCGCCGCTCAACGATTGTCTTCTCCAATTCACGCATGGACTGGAGGTTCTTGTCGTACTCTGCGGAATTCAGGAGTTTCTCGACCGGTACGCCGATATCCTCGAGGATGACTTTGGCCATCAGTCTTCCCCTTCCTTCTGCAGTACCGAGAGGACGCGAGGTACGGTCCCGGTGTCGTATTGGCCCGACCGGAACTCCTCGGAATCCAGAAGTGCGAGATGGGCCGGTATCGTCGTTTGCACGCCCTCAATTGTGAAGTCGCGAAGCGCGTCGAGCTGCAGATCGATAGTCACCTCTCGATTCTCGCCATGCGCAATCAACTTGCAGATCATCGAGTCGTAGAACGGTGGTATTGTCGCGCCCTCCCGGATGTGTGTGTCAACGCGGATCTTCCCGTCAACTGCGGCTGGTGGGTCAAACCGTTGGATCTTTCCTGGTGAGCCCTTGAAGTCTTCGAACGGGTTCTCCGAATTGATGCGACACTCGATGGCATGCCCGCTGAAGACAATGTCCTCCTGTTGCAGAGCCAACGGTTGGTTGGCGGCGATGCGGAATTGGTGCTCCATTATGTCGACTCCGGTGATTTCTTCGGTGACCGGATGTTCGACTTGGAGGCGCGTGTTCATCTCCATGAAGTAGAGATTTTCCTTGTCGTCCATGAGGAATTCCACCGTGCCGGCATTGATGTATCCGGAGTGTGCGGCGGCCCGGGCAACCTTCTCGCCCATTTGGGCGCGCGACTCGTCGGACAAGGCGGGGGAGGGGGCCTCTTCGATCAACTTTTGATGATTCCGTTGGACCGAGCACTCGCGCTCACCGAGGTGTATGGCATTCCCAAAGCAATCGGCTAACACCTGGAACTCGATGTGGCGACCCTTCTCTAGGAACTTCTCGATGTACAGCCCACGGTCGCCAAACCCCTTCTCAGCTTCGATGGATGCCTCCTCATACATTTCTGACAAGTGTGTGTCATCTCGGCAAACACGCATGCCTTTACCGCCGCCGCCCGATCGAGCCTTGAGTAGCATCGGGTATCCGATGCGATTGCCCACCTTCCGGGCCTCGTCGATACCCGCAACTACGCCTTCCGATCCCGGAATCAGCGGGAGCCCCGCGGCCTTCATCGTTTCCTTGGCCCGCGCTTTATCACCCATCAGTGCGATCACGTCAGCTGGAGGTCCGATGAAGGTCGTCTTCTGTTGTTCGCATAACCTCGCAAACAGTGCGTTCTCTGCAAGGAATCCCCATCCGGGGTGAACGGCCTGGCAGTCGTATTGCAGTGCTGCCTGCAGTATTGCGCGCATGTTCAGGTAGCTGTCTTTGCTCTGAGCGCCCCCGATGTGGACGCGAATGTCGGCGTCTTCCAGATGGGGTGAATCGGCGTCAGCGGCTGAGTAGACTGCAGCCGTTTCAACGCCAAGCTTTTTTGCGGCCCTGATAATTCGGGCGGCCACTTCACCTCTATTGGCGATTAGTACGCGTTTGAACATGAAGCCCTTTCACAAACCGAGAGATGACGGATCTGAACCGTACATGCCCGTGCGGTATCGGCCGTGTTTTGCAATGCCGGCCACGCGACCACGATAAGAAAGTAATGCAATGGCTCAGTGGGTGAGTGCAACGGGAGCATGCAAACGAGATGTTCAGGAACCCGGCTGCTTCGAGGTGTTGTTGGACGGCGATTCGTAAGCCGTTGGCCCACGAATCGCCGAAGGACTACTGCGGCGAGCGCTAGCGGCCAGAGGTTGGGAACACCACCACGCTCTCGTGACCGTCCACCGAAACCGCCGATACTCCAAAGAAATAGTTGTCGATGATCAACCCTTCGAACCTGAACTCTGTCTTGTCGCCGACCCAGCGGGAGGAATCCCAGGTCGATGAATCGGTGAGGCGCCAGTGAACACGGTAACCGGCGATGTTTTCGACGTCCGCTGGCGGCTCCCAACTCAAGATTGCCGCTGGTCGGTTGGCGCCGCGCAGGCGCACCTCCATCGGTGGGCCGGGAGCCCAGGCGAGTGAGGCAAGTGCGGCGGTGTTGAGCGCA
Source organism: Gemmatimonadota bacterium (assembly GCA_039588935.1). GTDB lineage: Bacteria > Gemmatimonadota > Gemmatimonadetes > Gemmatimonadales > GWC2-71-9 > JBDGYW01. The sequence continues at coordinate 3,818 of JBDGYW010000070.1, forward strand.
GTGAGCTTTGCAGCGTAGTCAAAATCCACGCCCTCCAAGACGTCGCCATAGGCGATGCCATCTTCGAAACGTATGTCTTGATGTTGACGGTTGTAGTTCTCGTTCGTCTCCATGATACGAACAGCCGGGAAACCAAGGTCGGCGAATGGGCGGTGGTGCCCCCCACGTCCGAAACGGTCCAATCGATAGATCATCATCACGTCGAGCGTTGGCAGGTAGGTGTCCGCCATACGATCTACGTACCCCGCATCCTGAGCTCGCTCAGCGACCGATGATAGTTGTGCGCGTACGGAGCGAATCGTGGTCATAGCATCGTACGCTTCCGCCATTCGCGAGCGGATTCGAACTCTCAGCTCAAACTGCTCTATCAGGTCGGCTTCGGTCATATCTTGGTTTCGTGGATCCTTGAGCAACTCGAACGATCGTGTTTGGCTCCAGTCACCGACCGAGAGTCGCACCCGATAGCTGCGCGGCACAATCGTGGCCCCCCCGCGTACCCGAGGTAAACCATGGCGCCCTCGGGTAGCTCGAGGCCTTCGTGGCGGAAGTCCCATACGAAGGTGTTCATTCCCTCTGACACCGGCACCGTCGGCTCACCTTCGTGTCTAGTGGAATCGCTGGAAAAGGAGCGGATTACCTCCCCGTCCGAATCGACGACCTCCAGGGTCACCTCATCATCCAGGTTTTCCCCGCGTCATCGGAGGGATAGATGCCACCCTCCGGATCGTGAGCGTTGACGTGCGCTCAGACGCAGTCGGGGTTTGCAGGTGAGACAGTCACACCGACGCGTTCCGTCAGGCCCTCTGGAAGTCCGCTCGACAGTTTGTTCCAGGTCTCGCCGCCATCAGTTGTCTTGTAGACGCCACCTTCTGACGCAGCGTCGAATAGCGTCCACGGTTTCCGTTCGGCGCTCCACATGCCTGCATAGATCTCTCTAGGGTTGGAGGGGTTCATGGACAGGTCAACCGCACCGACACTGTCACTCAGGAACAGAACCTGCTCCCAACTATCTCCGCCGTCTCGAGACCGGTACACGCCGCGCGCCTCATTCTTTCCGAACGGATGACCCAGCGCGGCGACATACAATACGTTGGGATCGCGAGGATCAACCGTAATTCGGCCGATCAAGCCGGTTTCGCGCAGACCGACGAACTCCCACGTTCGTCCACCATCCCTCGATCTGTACACTCCGCGCCCTGTTGATACATTGCCACGGATGCCTGCCGAGCCGGTGCCCACATAGATCACATTCGGGTCAGAATCTACGACTTCAACGGCACCGATCGAGGCTACGTCGAAAAAACCGTCAGTTATGTTCTCCCAGGTCTCCCCAGCGTCTTCCGTCTTCCACACGCCGCCGCCCGTTGTTCCCATGAAGAAGGTGAAAGGCCGGTTGGCAACTCCGGTCACCGCGGTGACGCGACCTCCTCGGTGAGGTCCGACCAGCCGGTATTCCAACGCGCTGAAAAGGGCTGGATCGAACAGCTGGTTTTCCGGTTGGCCTGGCGTTTGGGCCTCGATAGGTGCGATCGAACTCACTGTGGCGAAGAGCAGTACGATTACCAGAATGCGATACGAATCAGACATGCAGGTTGAGCGCATATCACTCTCCCTGGGAGAACAGATTATGTGATCCTCTCACCTGGTGAGACTCTCTAGCAAAAGGAGAGGGCAATCAGTTCTTACCCGCTGATGGGTGGCGAGTTGGTATCAGAACTGAAGCAGCTTCTCCAGTTTGGTCCTGCGCGGACTTCCAACCGTCGTGAGCACGTCCATCATTGCCTCAAGCGGAAATAGTCTCTCGCGATTGAGGAACCATAGGAGTCCGTAAACGGCGCTGTCTCTCGTTCCGACTCTGGCGCTCATCGGTACTCGCGCCACATCGGCGCCTGTCGGGAGTACCTCCAGGCTTTCATCCAACACCAACACGCCACCGGTCATCTTTGCCGCGAATGGCCGCGCGTAGTTGGCTCCGTCCAGCGAAGTGACGATCAACACATCGGGATTTGGCGAGCCGGTGTACAAAATGGGTGCTGGTGACACGTTGATCTGTGCCGCCGAAAAACCTACTCCTACGGTCACCGGGTAGGCGCCACGCAGTGTCACATCCAGGCCCGACAATATGGCAGCCTTGGCAAACCACTCCGCTGCCGATTGTACTCCTCCCCCAGCCGAGCCGGCAATCATCATGCTCATGCGTTCCTGGAGTGAGTGTGGGTAGACCGGGTGCATCGCCAGCGAGTTCTGCAAGAGACTTGGAGTCGTCCTTGCCGTTGGCGGCGAGCAATCTTCCTCGCCCCCGGATACGAAGAGTCTCACCTCTAATCCCGATTCCTCCACAATATTCTTCAGCTTCATGCCAGGATTCGACTTGACGCCGTGGCTGGGGCAAATCTCCATCACCTCCAGGAGCGAAAAGCCCTTGGTCGAGATTGCGTCCGCTAGCGCTTGGGAGAAATCACCAACGCCGAAGACCCTCTCTACACGTGACGCTCCAGCGGCGGCTATCTGCTTGCAGATGTCGTAGCCCGGCCGGCTCTGGCCATCCGGCACCGTGGGAGTCTTGAAGCCACACGGTGTGAAGTCGGACGGCTGCCCGCCGGTCATCCCATAGAGCATGTTGTTGTGAACGACAACCGTGATGTCGATGCCCCGGTGCGCTGCCCCGATTAGGTGCTGCATGCCGATTGTGGCGCCGCCATCGCCGATGAAGGCCACGACCTTCTTCAATGGATCCTCGAGCCCGGCGGAGATTCCACCCGCCAACGCAACCGCTCGCCCGTGTAGCCCATGGACGGTATGTGTGAGGAAACTCTTGTCCACGATTCCGTGACACCCGATATCCGTCACGAGAACGACGTCCAGTGGATCGATGCCCAGGTGTTGGAGCGCCTTCTCCGTGTTCTTTGCTACGTGCGCGTGCCCGCAGCCCTTGCAGAAGGGAAGAGGGGTATCCTTCAGAATCGGCATCCCCGTCATCTCAGCGCCTCCGCCACAATCTCAGTCGGGCTTATCATCTTCGCGATGCCGTTGACACCTGTCATGCCCCCTCTGCCGCGCGTCCCGTACATTAGCATTCTGAGCCGGCCGTTGAGGTTCTCTTCCGCCACAACGACGCGGTCGTATCTGTCGCAGGTCTCGACGTAGATATCGGGAGTCGGCAGCAGGGTTTTCGCCACCAGCAACGAAACCCTGTGGTCTTGGCCCCGCAGGAGCTGGACTGCCTCGCGGGACGCCTGAGCGGTGATGCCGTAGGAAACGACGAGCGTTTTGGCTCCGTTCTGTTCGTCCAGATCGAAGAACGTGTAACCCGGAAGATGTAGATCCAGCTTTGCCTGAAGGCGCTTCGTATTGTCGATTGCCTCCGGCACCACGTTTTGGATGATGCCGCTCCGGTCATGAGTCGATGCAGTGAGTCTCACCTGGTGGTTACTCTGGCCGACAGGCAGAAAGTCGGGGACGAGGTTCTCTCCAGCCGAATACGGCAGGTATGTGTCAGTACCTGCGTAATCCTTTCGCGCGCCCGGTTCGATCTCAGGCAGGTCGGACCAGTCGTAGCTCATTCGCGTCATGATCATCTCCTTGGACGTGAGCAGAACGACTGGTGTACGCAATCGCAGAGCCAGCTTTACCGCCTCGGCGGAAACTGCCCAGCAATCGTCGAGATTGCTGATGCACAACGTCGGCAGCGAGTATCCGCCGGAGAGCGTTCCCTGAAGGAGAGTCAGGTCACCTTGAGCACCTGTGGTTGCGGATCCTGTCGCCGGCCCCATTCTCTGGGCGAGGATGATCACCATCGGCAGTTCCATCATGAACGCCATGTTGATCGACTCGACCATTAAGGCGTAGCCGGGGAACGACGTTGCAGTGACGGGCATGTGCCCCGCCGCAGAGAAGCCACACATCCACTGCAACGTCGTGATCTCGTCAGGCGCCGCGAGCATTCTGGGGTACCGGCGTGTCGCGTAGAGGTAGAGCAGGTTCGCTGGTGTTATCGGATAGCCGATGAAGACGTCGGCTCCTGCCCTGACGCACGACTCCGTGATGAGTCGCGACCCGTCAGTTAGAGCCTTCGGCGTTGTCGCTAGCGTTACGGACATTTATTGCCTTTTTGAACACAATCCTGTTGTGAGTTGGGTATGATCGGGACTAGGGGTCTCTGTACCCGTTGGGGTTGTTTGACTGCCAGCGCCATGTATCGGCACACATTTCGTCAATGCCTCTGGTAGTCTTCCACCCGAGCTCCTGCACCGCCAAGGATGGGTCGGCATAACATTCGGCTGTGTCGCCTGGACGGCGATTGACTACCTGATACGGGATCTTCTTTCCGCATGCTTTCTCGAATGCGTTGATCATTTCCAGCACGCTGTTGCCGGCACCCGTGCCGAGGTTGTAGACAACTCTGCCCGGTTTTTCGCCAAGCTTGTCGAGGGCGTTGAGATGGCCGACTGCTAGATCGGCGACGTGAATATAGTCGCGGACGCCGGTGCCATCGCGCGTGGGATAGTTCCCGCCAAACACCGATAGCTTCTCCAGCCTTCCTACCGCCACCTGTGAGATGTATGGCAAAAGGTTGTTGGGAATCCCGTTGGGATCCTCGCCAATTCTCCCGCTCTCGTGCGCGCCGACCGGGTTGAAGTACCTCAGCACGGCGACATTCCAGTTGCTGTTGGCGGCTTGTACGTCAGTGAGGATCTGCTCCATCATGAGCTTGGTGTGCCCGTACGGATTGGTAGCGTGCAGCGGAAAGTCCTCGGTGATTGGCACCTTGTGAGGATCTCCGTAGACGGTGGCAGATGAACTGAAGACGATGTCCTTGACGCCGTGTTCCAGCATAACGTCGCAGAGTACGAGGGTTCCGGTGATGTTGTTGTGGTAGTAACGCAGTGGTTCTTCGACCGATTCACCAACCGCCTTGAGCGCTGCGAAGTGTATCACGGCATCAACGGGTCCAGTGGCGAAGACCGCCGACAGTGCCTCCCGCTGGAGAATGTCGACTTTGTGAAACTCGACTTCGCGCCCGCAGAGTCGCTCGACGCGTTTGAGCGACTCCTCACAGCTGTTGTCGAGATTGTCGACCACGATGACGTCGTTGTCGGCGTTCAACAGTTCGACTACAGTATGGCTGCCGATATAACCGGCTCCACCTGTTACCAGAACTCTCATGAAGCCCTCTGGCTTTGAGGTTTGGGAACGGACCGCTGTGGTTTCAAGTATCACCATTGTCTCTGGAGGTGTCCAGCGAATTGGGCACGATACGCAGCTGATTTGGTTGTGGATGAACAGGGGCTGCTGCATTTGAGCACGGGAGGCCATGATGGAAAGCAGGCAAGACAGAAGGAAGTTCATGAAACTGACGACCGCCGTCGGTGGCGCAATCGCGCTGGGCAGCGCGTCCCGCCAGGCTCACGCTCAGGCTGCCGTAGCCGACGTGCAGGAACCGGCGTTCGTTGACGTCGTCCGGAGTCGACGCTCGGTGCGGAAGTTCAGGCCGGACCCGGTGCCGGAGGAGCACGTGCGGCAGATTCTCGATGCTGCCCGTCTAGCACCAACTTCAGGTAACCAGCAACCCTGGAAGTTTCTCGTGATCAGTGACCGCGCTTCGCTCGATCGGTTGAAGGACAATTGTATTGAGCAGAGCCTCGCGGCCCGAAGGACTCGCCAAGGGACCGTCACGCCCGAGCAGGCCGAGTCGGTTACCCAGTATTACGAAGACTACCTGTCGGCCCCAGTTTACGTTGTGGTGCTCACGGACAACGAATCGCGATACCCAACGTACAATCACTGGGACGGCCCCCTAGCCGCGGGATACCTGATGCTGGCTGCACGCGCTCTAGGTTACGGAACCGTATTCTGTACGGATTCGATTCCCGATGGGATCACGCGCCAGGTCTTGAACATCCCGGAGCGTTACACGCGTGTTTGCATCACGCCAATTGGCGTCCCCGATGCCTGGCCGGACTCACCTCCCAAGAAAGCTCTTGACGAGTTCATCATGACAGCGCGATGATACGGCGGTCCCCGTCGAGATCGGCGGAAGACCCGACATTCCAGCTGCGCTAATCGAGAGACGTGCGATGCCGATTTATGAGTATCTGTGTCCGGAATGCAACGTTGTGTTCAGCTTCATGGTGAAAGATGTCAAGACCGCGAAGCGCGCGTACTGTCCCCGCTGTGGAAACAAGAAGACAATGGAGAGGGTGATGTCGAAGTTCGCGTTCACCGGACCGACGCGGAAGAGTACTGGCGGCTCACAGGGCGCTGAGTCGCCGGGTGACGGCCCGGGTAAGGATGACGTGCCTGATTTGTCGCCGGGGCAGGAGCGGGAGATGATGCGCCTGATGAGCCAGGTAGAGGGCATGGATGAGAACGACCCGAAACAGATGGGTACGCTCATGCGCAAGATGAGCGAGATCACGGGAGAAGGCCTCGATCCAGAGATGGAAGAAGCCGTCCGCCGACTGGAGGCCGGTGAGGATCCCGACAAGATCGAAGAGGATATGGGCGAGCTCGGCATGGGGGATGGGGGTGGCATGGGCGGTCCGAGCTACGACGACGGGCTGTACAGTTTGTGAACGGGAAGCACCTCTTGAAACGCTAGGCTTCGTCGATATCACGCTTCATGACGCCATCTTGACGCTTCACCTCACCGCCATGATGCGTCAACTACCCTAGGCAAAACGTCATATCGTCGAAGTGACGCTTCGTCTCGCCGATTTAACGCGTCCTATCGCCAGGGGCAAACGTCATTTCACCGAGGCTACGCTTCATGTCGCCAATATGACGCTTCATATCATCGGTTTGACGCTTCCATCAACCCAGGCAATGCGTCACACCGACCAGGTAACGCGTCATGTCGTCGAAGTGAGATGTCATCTCGCCGACTTACCGCGTTTTCTCGCCGGCGCGAACCGTTCCGTTCCCGCCGCAAAACTATATCACATAGGCCGCGCCGGGCGCTTCAGGTAGGCTCCCGCTATCCCTCGACGGATATCTAACTGAGATACGCCTCCATCCAATTGAATTGGGATTCGGCAAGCCAAGACCCCGAAGAGGACAGCCACGCCTCGCAGGCCGGGAGGCCGGCCAACGGATCATTGAGAAGTTGGCCGAGCTTTCCCTGCCGTTCGGGACGTCAGTGCGCTATGACTCCGAGGAGAACGTTGGGGTCGTGGCCGGGCCGGGTAATACCTAGAATCGGCCTTAGCCCTCCAACCCCCTCGCCACGTACCGTGCGATGTCCTCGTGTGTGGCGAACCACACGCCGTCGAAAGACCCGATGAACTCGATGAGCTCCTCGAGCATGGCGATGCGGCTTCTATGGCCGATGTACTTGGGATGCATGGTGAGGAGGAACATCGTTCCCTCCTCGTAGGCTTTCTCGAACTCGGCCGACCAGATCTCTAGAACATCTTTGGGCTTGATGTGCGGCCTTACGCTGCTGAACCGCGAGAAGCCGAAATACGGATAGTCGTCGAGCAACCACTCAACAGGCAGTTCAACGACACCCGTAGGCTCGCCATTCTCATTCACTTCGTATGGACGATCGTCCGCCATTAGGCTGCTGTCGTAGAGAAGATCGAGTTCGCGGATGAGCTTGAGTGTGGATGGGCTGAAATCCCAGGAGGGAGTTCTAATTCCTACTGGCGGTTTCCCCATCGCTTCGTACAGGATGTCGTACGAACGTCTCATCAACACCCGTTCCGTCTCCTCGGAAAGTTGCGAGTTGCGCTCGTGGATCCAGCCGTGCATCCCGATCTCGTGGATGCCCCCGTCCATGATGGCATCGACCTCGGCAGGGTGCAGCAGCGCCGTGACTGCCGGAACAAAGAACGATGCTGGGACATCGTGTTCGTCGAGGAGCGCGAGGATCCTCGGAATCGCGACGCGAGCGGAATACTCTCCCCTCGAGTGCGTGCCGGGCGAATCTTCTCCGTCTCTCAGGGCATTGGTCTCTGAGTCGAAATCGAACGAGAGTGCCACAGCGACGCGAGCACCGTCTGGCCAGCGATCCGGTGTGAGATCTCTACCTGCGCGGACCACGTCGACTTCTGACCGGACATCCTCCATCGTCCGGTTCCACGGTTGGATACCAGAATCCTGCCCCGTGCAGGCGGCAAGGAGACAAACAGCACCAACGAGACAGCCGGTCTGATTGCGGGCCTCGAACATTTGCGCTTCTCCTTCTGAGGCGGTGTAGGGGGGCGCGGGGGGGACGCGGAGTAAATCTAGCCCCTTGCCACACCCGTTACCGAGTCCGGGAGAAGTGCGTCACTCCATCTTCAGCACCTCGACGGGATCGACGCGGCTCGCGCGGCGTGCAGGCAGCACGCTTGCCATCATACAGACCCCGACCAGTAGCGTTGCTGCCAAGCCATATGTGAGAGGATCCGACGTACCGATGGCGAAGAGGAACTTCGAAAGGAGGCGGGTCACCCAGAAAGCGGCCAACAGCCCGGTTGTGGTCCCCATCACTGCCGTGATCAGGCTTCCACGTAGCACCATTCTCGAGAGGCTGTGCTCCCGGGCACCGAGGGCCAAACGAATACCCAACTCGCGGGTCTGCCGGGCAACGCCCTGGGCCGTCACGCTGAAGACGCCCCCAGCGGCGACGACAACCGCAGCGACTGCAAATACCATCATCAGCAGCGTCCGGTAACGTTCATCGCTGCCGGATTCGGCAACGAGGTTCGCCATGGTGTTAACGCGTGTGACCGGTACGTTCGGATCCAGCGACCATACAGCCTGTCGAAGTTGTGGCAGCACATGCGAAGGATCGCCACTCGTTCTCGCTACGAAACTCAATCCGTGAGTCGGATGCTGGCTTTGCGGAAGATGGGCCATAGGTTCCACCTCGACATCGAGACCGGCGTGCCGGACGTTGCCGACGATCCCCACCACCGTCCACGTCTCATTCCCCAGTTCTAAGGTTGCGCCGACTGGAGACTCGTCCCGCCAATACCGACGTGCCATGGCGTCGTTGACCAACATGACTCTAGAGGCGTTGGCGTCGTCGGCCTCGGTGAATCCGCGTCCCGCTAGCACCGGTACCCCAAGTGTCTCGTGGTAACGGGGGAGGGCTGTGCTTCTCCAAGCCATGGGATTAGGTTCGTCCTCCACAGTTTCTCGCCCCACTATGCGAAACCAGAGCACGGGTGTTTCGACAACAAAGGCGTCTCCGAAGGGCAGGGCAGCCGTGCCGCTTGCGCTGAGCACACCCGGGATCGCCTCGATCCGCTGCTGCACGCTTCGGAAGAACTCGGAGGCATCCGTACCTGACGGGTATCTGCTCTCTGGCAAAGGCACATGGAAAATCGCGAGGTTAGCTGCGCGAAGGCCTGGATTGACCGCGAAGAGATTTGCCAGGCTCCTGGTGAGGAGCCCACCGGCCACTAGAAGCACGGTCGTGAGTGCTATCTCCAATGTGACCACATAACCCTGCAGTCTGCGCCCGCCAGTTGTCGTACGGTTGTTGCTTTCCTTCAGACCGACTGAGCCGGCGTTACGCGTAAACAAGGCCGACGGTGCGATGCCGAAGAGAACACCTGTCACCATGCCCGCAGAACTCGCGAAGAGCAGGACACGCAAACTCACATGCACATCGTCGAGGCGCGGGATTGGTGGGCCAAGGGACACCAATACCGATGTCCCGGCGAACGCGAGTAAGGCGCCGAGCGCGCTACCTAGCAATCCAAGCACAATGCTCTCCGTGAGCGCCTGGCGTACGATGCGAGGGGTGCCCGCCCCTAGTGCCGCTCTGGTGACGATTTCGTGCTTCCGGCCGGCCGCCTCACCGATCGCAAGCATCGCCACATTGCTGCATGCGGCGAGTAGGAGAACGCCAGCGGCACCAAACAACAGGAGGAGCGGAGTGCGATATCTCCCTGTCTCGTCGTCTTTCCGCGGTACGAGCCTCGCCCCCAGCCGCGACGGACTCTCCTCGTCGGCTAATAGAGCATCCGTCTCGGCTTGGGCCTGCTCCACGGAGATACCGGGTGCCAGCCGTCCTAAGCCTTCCATTCGTTGGTTGTCCAAACCGCCGAGAATTTCCGGCTGGCCCAGAGGTATCCATACGGCTCGATCTTCGTCCTTCCCTGGATTTGCGAACACGAGTGTGCGAAGCCGGAATCCGGTGGGCAGAACGCCCACGATGCTGTAGTTATTTCCGTCCAGCGTCAGCGTCCTTCCGAGCACATCCGGATCTGCGCCAAACCTGGTGCGCCATAGTGAGTGACCGAGAACCACGAGACGTTCTGCGGAAGGGCCGTCCTCTCCCGGCAGAAAGTCGCGACCGATCTTAGGAAACACTCCGAGTGTTTGGAAGAGCCCCGCGCTCGCGAGGCCAACTGAGATCTGTTCCGGCTCACCTAGGCCCGTGAGAGTCATCGTAAACTCTCCGTGGACAGCGGTGCTTCGAAACTGAGTGTTGGCGTCTCTCCACCTCTCGAACTCCGCCCAGGACAAAGGAACCTTGTTCCAGTAGTCGCCGAGGAAGGGATCATCCCTCCAGTCGAGGTTGGTTGCCCATACGCTCACCAGCTCTCCGGGGTCGTCGTATGGCAACCGACGCAACAACACTCCGTCCACGACACTGAACATCGTCGTCGTGGCGCCGATACCGAGACCGAGGGTGGCGACAGCGACGCAAGTGAAGAGCGGTCTCCTGCGAAGCGATCGAACGCCGAAGCGAATGTCCTGGATGACGGACTCGATGAGACCAAGTGCTTTGATCATGGACGTGGGACGCTTCAGGTTGGAGTTGTGTGATAGCCTGTGAAGATTGCGATGCAGGCCTTTCCGGAATCGTGCCGGTAGATACCACTTGACCAGCGAGGCTACCTCGCGCCAATACCACAATCTCGCCTTACGCCACCCCCGTGTAGGTAGAATGTCGCAGCGGTACTCTTCCTCCAGGTCAGCAACAACGCTATGCCTGGCTCGGCGAGGGAGCACCAACCGCAGCAACAAAACGGCCATTGTTGGAACGGCTGGCGGCTTGGTCATAACTCGCCCAGAACCGTCTCCAGGCCAGTCCACATACTTCTCAATGCCGTGCGTGCTTCCCTGAGCGCCTT
>JBDGYW010000071.1:0-14848 GCA_039588935.1 Gemmatimonadota bacterium
GAGGAGGATCTGTTCCGGGTCTCGGCCAACGCTTACCTGGATTCCCTCTAGGTTGGCGTCACGCGCTTTGGGAATCTGTTCCGGGTCACACATCGGGCCGAGATTCCAGTCACAGATGCCAATGCCGGCTGGTCCTACGTGTGGTCCAGGCGTCGCTGAGCAGCCGGTGAGAGTGCCTACCATTGAACTAGCGGCAATTGTGAAGCCAGTGCGCTCGATAAAGCCCCTGCGATCCATGGTCGCCTCTTCTCCTTGGAAATCGGATATGGCTGCGTCATGATGGAGGTGTGTCGCGGCAATGAGATCCCCGCTCCTACCTAACATCGAAGAGTATCGCTGCCGGGTTTAGGGGTGTCAATGCGCGGGAAGCTCGATCCTCTTCAAGAGCACCTGTCGAAACTGAATGGGGTGACTCTCGCTCTGAAGGGCGATGTAGCCCTCGGTCAATCGCCGACCGTCCTGCTTCATCGCTTCGTCGAATACGTTGACGGAGCCGCCCCCAATCACCGGATGTGTATATGCGAGCACGGTGTCTCCGTCGACGATGTGAGCTATGAGAGAATCGCCCAGCACCAGGAGATCGACTGTCACCCATTCTTCGGCATGAAATGTGGGCGCTGAGGAAGTGACGCAATGATCCTCCACCAACATGCCATCGATCTCAGCATGTGTACCGGGCGTGCAGAGATTCGCTGTCGGCCGCTCTTCGGCACCGTTTCCGCCCAGGAATTGCGCCTCCAACGAGATCGGGAATGTCTGATCCGCTAGCATCGACTGCGGGCTCTGCGAGTGAAACATCACGCCACTGTTCTTGAACGCCCACTCAGGTGCATCGGGGAGTTGCTCTCCAACAAACCGATATTCCACGCGTAGATGGTAATGTGAAAACGGCTCTTCGAAGAACAAGTGTCCAAAGCGGCTCTCGAACCCATCATAGTTTTCATAGGCGACAGTCAGAAGGCCGTCTTCGACGCGGAACGTATTCCAGGGATCTTCCCCAACCTCACTTCCGGCGATTTTCACTGTCCAACCGGTGAGGTCGCGACCATTAAAGAGGGAAACCCATTCGTCGCTCGTATCGGGGTCACACCCACAGGCAATGGTGGCCAACAGTATCACAGCAAGTGAGTTCTTCATGGGGTCTCCAATTCCTGTTCGCATCGGCCGCGGCGGCGTTGGATGATGGTGCCGTGATCTCGTCTGCATCACTGTGTGTCATCAATCTACCCACTACCTACGGGCCATGAGCACCAGGTCCAGAAGATCCAGCACCTCCGCCCAGCCGTACTGATATGTGGTGGGGTTTACGCGGTGAACAACTACCAAGTCAATGTCTGGAAAGACGAAGACGGCGTGTCCGGACCCACCAAGCGCCGCGAACACGCGGTGTCCCTGGAAAGACTCCGGTTCCCCAACCCACCACATGTATCCGTAGTTGAAGAACCAGCCTGCGTCCGAGTATGGCTGGGTGCTCTCCTCAACCCACTCAATTGGCACGATCTGGGTGTCCCTCCACATCCCGTTCCGGGCGAACAGGAGTCCGAAACGCGCCATGTCACGTGCGGACATGTCGAAGGGGTATGCCGGGTGCTGCGAGAGACTCTCGTATTGGTATCGGCCGTTGGAAGGAACAAAGTCCTGCATCCCCAAAGGTATAGCGAGACGATCGTAAAGGGCCTCGAAGATGTCCTCTTCGGTGAGCTGGCGGAACACAACGCCCAGGACGTTGAAATCCCAGTTGTTGTAGTAGAAGAACGTGCCCGGCGCGTGGCTCCAGCGCTCCGGGCGCGCTTCCTTCATGCCCTGAGACTCGGCTGCCGCTGGATGGTAGATGCCGGACCGCGCTTGAAGTAGCTGCCGCAGGGTGGCGGTCTTCTCCAGGTCTGTGAGGGATGGGGGAACACTGTCGTCGATACCAAGAGCGGCGAGGTCTTGGGATATGTCAACTAGTCCCTCGTCTTCGAAGATGCCGTAGAGCGCGCTGAGGAAACTCTTCCGCACCGACTGGACTATGTGGTTCCGGCGATGGTCTCCCCACCTCAAGACCAAGAGTCCTCGATCCACCACGAGTAGCGCGTCGGAGTCGATTTCCTGGTAAAGAGCGTTCGCTCTGTCTATCCCGGCCGTCGACCAACGCAATGCCGCTGGGTTAACCCTGGTCCAAGACTCACCCGGCCAACATGTGCCCGAGCAGAACTCCAGGGGATCAATGAGGACAACAGGTTCCGGTGTGGTATCGGTGGTTTCGGTTTCAGTCGGGGATTCGCACGCGTTTGCGCCAACACACAGCAACGTGGCAATTGTGATGCGGCCAACCACCCTCGAAGCCGTCACAACCCCTCCGGGAACGGCTCGTCCCCGAGCACGAAATAGTCGATAAAGAGTCTCGCAACGTCCGAGCGGAACAGGTTGCTGTCTTCCCCCAGGCCGTACGCCGCGCTGAGCTGGGGTGTGTTTGCCAATGCGACAAACGTGAGACTATTCTCTGGCACCCGCACGATCAAAGATGAGTTCGAAGTCCACCACCCGTAATGCCACTGGTACGTAATGCCCTGTGATTCGTATATGAACCAGCCTAGGCCGTATGGGAGTGTTGCGCCTGCGTTCGATACGGCCGGTGTGAACACTAGGTTCCACGTTTCTGCCGCGAGAAAGCGACCCTCGTCAACGGCGATAGAAAACTTCGCCACATCGCGCGCTGAGGCGACGAGTCCCGCCGATACGCCAAAGTAATCTGGATGGGCTTGCGGATACACCGTCCCGCCCGAGAGCAAGTAGCCTGACGCCATCCTCCCCAAAAAGCTGTTCAGGTCGAGGCCAGTGAGAGCGAAGGCGGACGGTTGTAGTGGATTTGGCGCCGTGTTCACGAGGCCTAATGGATCCAGGATTTGCTCCACCAGGTGGGACTCGAACGAGCGCCCCGATGCTGACTCGATTACTTGATCCAGGTAAGCAAACCTTCCCCCATCGTACTGGTAGCCAGCTCCCGGTGTCCCATGGGATGTATGTGTCAGTATGTGGCGTACCCGAACCGTCCCCGGGCTCGCGATGTTGATTCCGTACTGGCTCAACGGGTCGTCCAAGTCCACGAGGCCCTGTTCAACCAGCTGCATTAGGATGGTTGAAGCAAACGGCTTCGTCAGCGAAGCCAGGTGGAACGGAGTAGTATCTGTCGCAGAGGCCGCAGCACCGACATCGGCGTGCCCAAAACCCTGCGCCCACACCACCACCCCGTCGTTGGCGATGGCTGCGGCCATGCCCGGGATGAGCAATTCAGCCCTGATGGCATCTAGGTCGGCAGGAAAGTCTTCCAGGCCGGCTTCCTCCGTTACGACAATGGGCTCTTCAGAGGCTGGATCGGTAACTTCTTCTGCATCCGAGCCGCAGGCTGCGACGCCGGCGATCAATAGGCAGAGTGCCCTGATCACAAGCACATCCTTTCTCCGTTTGTACTCGTTGCTTTCAGTCCGCACGCCAAAAGTATGCTCCGAGGTATTGAGCTGTCGAGTTGCGTTAGGAAAGCCGCGGGAAGAGCGGCTGCCTTCGGATCGCCATCTGCGAACGCCAGTTATATGCCAGAGCCTGCCCGCCGTCCCAACCTTCCACTGAATCCATCCATCTCATACCTACGTACAGTACTTAGCGTTGCTAGGAATTGAGTTGCTACGAATTGACGTGAAGATTCGGAGATGTAAATGACGAAACGATCGCTGGGTGAGTTCGAGCAGTTGGTGTTGTTGGCGATTCTGAGGGTCGGGGATGCCGCCTACGCGGTCCCGGTAATCAATGAGATCGAAGCTCAGACCGGGCGAAAGGTCTCTCATGCGGCCGTATACATCGCCTTGCGTCGTCTCGAGGAGAAGGGTCTTGTCACCTCAAATCTGGCCGGGGCGACCCCAGAACGGGGTGGGCGAGGGAAGCGCTACTACGAGATCGAGCCAGCTGCGCGTGATATGCTTCAAGAGTCACGCAATGCACTGACGCGGATGTGGGATGGGCTGGAGTTGGTCAATTGAACGGCTCTCCAGTAGTCGAGCCGTGCACGAGTGGTACCGACAGGTCACCTCCTCGTTTCGCGGCCTTTTTGCTCTCATGCATCTTGCCGAGCCGCAACACTAATGAAGTCCTGGGTGACCTGCATGAAGCGTTTTCTGCACGGGTCGGGCCAGAAGGCATCGGAGCCGCCCGCCGTTGGTACTGGAACCAGACCGTTCGCTTTCTAGCGCGCATTTCTGTGGAGCAGATGTCTCGCTCCTTCCGGCGCTCGAGCCCGTCCCCAGGTCCACAAAAACAACACGAACCTCCTATGCGGAGAGAATTCCCCATGAACCCTTTTCTTCATGATCTCCGATACGCAACACGCACCCTGGTGAAAGACCCTGGGTTCTCGCTGATTGCAGTGTTGATCCTCGCCGTTGGAATCGGCGCGAACGTGGCCATGTTCAGCGTGACGGACGCGGTGCTGATTCGCAGCCTGCCGTATCCTGAGTCCGAGCAGCTGGTTCTCGGCAGGACCACCTACGGCGAGAATCTCGCCTGGAACGTGTCGTCGCCGGACTACTACGACTATCGCGACCAGAACCAAGGCCTGGAATCGTTGGCGGCAATTCGATCGTTCTCCGATCAGGTGACGATTACCGGAGGCGAGGAACCAGAGCGGGTGCCCGGCACGCTCGCGAGCGTCGATCTCTTTCCTACGCTTGGCGTCCAGCCGATTCTCGGCAGGCAGTTCACGCTTGACGAAGCCGAACTGTCGGCGCCAAACGTCGTATTGATCAGCCACGGCTATTGGCAGCGCCGCTTTGGAGGCTCAACGGACGCGGTGGGTGCCACGTTGACCATCAATGGGCGGCCGAGCACCGTGGTCGGCGTGATCCCCGCGGGGTTTTACTTCAGACATCCGGTGGATATTTGGGGTCCCATGCGGGACGGTGGAGACGCAACCGGAGTGCGACGCTTCCACAACTGGACGCTTGTCGGTCGTCTGAAGCCGGGCGTGTCGCTCGTGCAGGCGCAGGCACAGATAGATGTCATCTCTGCCCAGCTACAGGAGGCGTATCCGGATTCGAACGATGACAAGGGCCTTCGTCTCATCGAACTTCATGAGGCGCTGACTGCACAGTACGAAGACTTGTTGTTTCTGTTAATGGGCGCGATAGGCCTCGTGCTTCTGATTGCGTGCGGAAACGTAGCCGGCCTCCTACTGGCTAGAGGTACGGGCAGGACTGTGGAGATGTCCATTCGGTCCGCGCTTGGAGCTTCGGGAGGGCGCCTGGCGCGGCAACTCTTGACCGAGAGCACCCTCTTGGCCGTAGGGGCCGGCGTGCTGGGAGTGATCCTAGCGGTCTGGTTCCAGCGGATGCTGATCGGATTCATGCCGCTCGACGCGTTGGGCATCGAAGAGATCGGTCTTTCAGCTACGATGCTCGGTTTCGCATTGTTGCTTTCGGTGGTGACGGCATTGGTGTTTGGAGTCTTTCCCGCAGCCACCGGAGCTCGCGCAAACCCGGCCGAGGACATCAAAGGGGGTACGCGTACCTCAGCAGGCGGTGGCAGGACGAGGCTGCGCAGTTCGCTCGTGATTCTCCAGGTTGCCCTTTCCCTGGTGCTGCTGATTGGTGCCGGCTTGCTCATACGGAGTTTCGCACGTCTCCGCGCGGTTGATCCGGGTTTCGGAACTGAGAGCCTACTCACCGCGGCGGTGTCGCTGCCCAGTAGCGAGTACGGCGATGCAGAGGCTCGGGTTCGATTCTTCACGGGATTCTTTGAGGAGATTCGCGCGGTTCCCGGGGTGCTGTCGGTCGGGTCGATAAGCAGGCTCCCAATACGTGACTCGTACAGCAATGTGTGGGCCTGGGACCCAGAGAATCCTCCGGCTGAGGGCACGAATCCAAGCCTCGCCGAGCATCGTGCGATCTTTCCAGGTTACTTCGATGCGATGCAGATTCCGATTCTCGCGGGCAGAGACATCGAGGATGTTGATGAGGCAGATGCTCCGTTCGTTTTAGTAATCAGCGAGACCATGGCCCAGGGGCTGTTCCCGGACCGGAACGCCGTCGGCAGACAGGTGGCGGTTGATGTAGGCGCAGCTGAGCCAGCCATTGCGGAAGTTGTCGGTGTGGCTGGCGACGTCCGCACGTACTCGCTTGACCAGGAGCCCCCCCGCCAGATGTACTACTCGTACAGGCAAATGGCCTTCGGTACGATGCGGCTCGCGATCCGCACCCACGGAGACGCCGCGGCGGTGACAAACTCCGTTCGGCAGGTTCTCCGGGCGCGAGACGCGAATATTCCTCTCGCCGGCGTCGCCACAATGGAGGACGTCATCACGCGTTCGGTCGGCGGCCAGCGCGTGATAATGCTCACGCTGACTTTGTTCAGCTCCGTGGCGGTGTTCCTTGCGGCGATCGGACTCTACAGCGTGCTCGCCTACTACGTGGCGCAACGGGGACACGAGATTGGCATTCGACTGGCGATGGGTGCCTCTGGCGGAAACATTCTGAGGTTGATCCTCAACAGAGGCCTGACGCTCGTCGGGGTCGGCTTGGTTGTGGGTGTGGGCGGTGCGCTCGCGACGACGCGCCTGATGCAGCAACAGCTATTCAACGTCGAGGCGACGGATCCCGCCACATTCGTTGCGGTCAGCGGCTTGTTCGCGGGCGTTGCGATCCTTGCGTGCCTGATCCCGGCATTCCGCGCGGTGCGGGTGGATCCGGTGAAGACATTGCAGGCGGAGTAGGGGCACCGCACCCCGCTCCCCGAGGCAGGAGTTGCAGAGGCAGCAGGGCGGCAGGTTGTCTACTCGCCCCTGCATCTTTGCAGCTCTGCGCCTCTGCCCCCCAGGTGAAACTTCTCAGAACACTTTGTCGCCCAAAATGGTAACTATCAGCCTCGCCTCGCGTATCTTAGGGCGCAATGCGGATACGACTCAACCATCAACGACTCGTTGAACTGATCGCCGAGAGCCGGCTCAGCCAGAACCACTGGGCCATCAAGCTGGGGCTCTCAAAGGGTCATTGGTCCGGGATCGTTCACGGCAAACATCCATATCCGTCGAAGAAGACTCAGGACTTGTTGATGGAGATCTTCGGTGTCCCTTTCGAGGAGCTGTTCTTTCATGAGTCGCGCTCCGGGGCTGATGTGGACTTCCAGGCAGCCATCTCGGATCGCTATCTCCTGGAGAAAGAAATCGGCCAGGGAGGGATGGGGACCGTCTACTTGGCGCGTGACGTTAGGCTGGGGCGGACAGTTGCGGTCAAGGTCGTGTCGACCGAGGCGGTGAGCGGGATCGGGGCTGAGCAGTTCCTGAAGGAGATTCGCCTCACCACGCGCCTGCAGCACCAGAACATCCTTCCGCTGTATGACGCAGGCGTGGCCGCCGGCGCTCCCTACTACGTCATGCCGTACATGACATCTGGATCACTCCGTTCGTTGCTCGAACGCGAGCCGGTGCTGGCGATAGAGAGAGTGATCGCCATCACGTCAGGAGTCGGTGCGGCACTCACGCACGCGCATGACCGCCATATCCTGCACTGCGACGTGAAACCGGAGAACATCCTGATCGCCGGCGACCACTCATTTGTGGCTGACTTCGGGATCGCTCGCGCTATTCATGCAGAATCGTTCGAGTGGGCGCGGCGAACCGAGATCGATTCTTCTGCCGGCACGCCCGCCTATGTGAGTCCCGAACAGGCTACCGGTGAGCGCAACCTCGATGCTCGCTCGGATGTGTATAGCTTCGGCTGCGTCGTGTTCGAGATGCTGGCAGGACGGCCTCCGTTCACCGGCACCACGACGATGGAGACCGTGGCAAAGCGGTTCGTCGCAACACCAAGTCTACGGCGCCACGCACCACACGTGCCATCGTCTATCGCCTCAGCGCTTGCACGGGCGATGGATGTCGATCCGGCCGAACGGCCCGAGTCCGTCGAGTCGTTCGCTGAAGGACTGAAACAGGCTGCCGCCCGGAGACGGCTGGCCGTCGTCGAAAACGTCTCGTTGGTGGGAACCAGGATGATCTCAAGGACAAGCCGCTCGCTGAATGCTCGTTTTCCGCTCTTGTCGAAGCTGGCCGATGAGGTTGTGAGAGATGTTCAGTACGCCTTCCGCACGCTCAAGCGTTCTCCCGTATTCGCCTTGATCACCATACTCACTCTTGCGCTTGGTATCGGGGCGAATACGGCGGTGTTCACAGTGGTGAACGGGGTGTTGCTAAGGCCCCTGCCGTACCACGATGCTGACGAGTTGATGATGGTGTGGTCGGCGGACCAGGTCGCGGAACCGGATGGGGTGATGCCGGACACATTCACCGTCACCGAAGCGGATTATCTGGATTGGAGAGGACAATCCACGAGCTTTGCTGACATGGCTGCGTTCAACATCTCGTTGCCATCTGTCTCCGACGAACGTGGAGCAGAGCCTGTGCTCGCCGGAGTGACCACCACCAACTTCTTCTCGCTAATAGGTGCTCATCCCATGCTCGGCGCGGGATTCACACCGGAGCATGACGTTCCCGGTAACGGTCAGGTTGTGGTACTGAGCCATGGGTTTTGGCGGCGCTGGTTCGGTGCGGATTCGGACGTGCTCAGCCGAACGCTGAGTATCAGCGGTCGGAGCTTCGATGTCGTGGGTGTGATGGCGCCGACGTATCAACATCTCGATCCCAGTCTCGAGTACGGCAATGCCGAGTTCTGGACGCCGATATCGTTCGATGCTGCCGGCGCCGCTCGCGGCGGCCATTACCTGAGAGTCATTGGGCGTTTGTCTCGAGGCAAGTCGGTGAGCGAGGCGAGAGCCGAGTTCGCGGCGATAGCTCGGCAACTCGAGTTTGCGTACCCCGAGACCAATGCGGGCGAGACGGCTGTCGTGATCCCTCTGCGCGATCAGCACTACGGATCCGTCGGCCGTGCGTTGCTGCTGATTCTCGGAGCCGCAGGGTTTGTGCTGTTGATTGTCTGCGCCAACGTAGGGAACCTGGTGCTTGCACGCAGCCAGATCCGTCGCCGTGAACTAGCAGTACGTACTTCGCTTGGCGCGGGCCGCGTCCGCCTTGCCCGACAGTTGGTGGTTGAGAACGGGTTGCTCTCGTTTGCCGGGGGGGTGGTTGGGCTACTGCTGGTCGTGTCGGCGACTGACTTGATTCGATCTTTGCAGGGTCCGTTCCTGTCGCGAGTTGCCGACATTCATGTGGATCTGAGCGTTGTCGTTTTCATGGCGGTTGTATCACTCGTGGTTGGCATAGCGTTTGGACTCTTGCCACTCGCAGAACTTTTCAAAACCGACATACGAGATGTGTTGAACGAAGACAGTGCTGCCGGCGGAGTCGGCCGCAGAACGCTCGTCTTTCGAAATACACTTGTGGTGGTGCAGGTGTGCGTCGCGGTAGTGCTTTTGATCGGCGCGGGACTGCTCACCAGAAGTTTTCTGAGCCTCATGAACGTCGCGCCCGGATTCGAGACACAATCGGCATTGACAATGGAAATCTCGACTCCTCGCTTCAAGTATCCGGAGGAAAGCGACAGGGTTCGCTTCTTCGACGAGTTGGTTCCGGAACTGTCCTCGCTGCCAGGCGTGCAAGAGATCTGCCTGGTCAGTGATCTTCCGTTCACGAGTGAGAACCGGTTCAACCGCTTTGCCATCGGCGGTACTGACTGGGAATCTGAGGAGACTCCACTTGTTGAGTATCGGACTCTTGGACCAGGCTATTTCCGCGTTATGGGTATCGAGCTTCTGGCTGGAAGGGAATTCGAGACGACCGATCGGGAAGCAACACCACTCGTCGCGGTGATCAACCAGGAAATGGCCAACCGGTATTCCCCCGGGGCATCTCCCATCGGGCGGGAACTCGTGCAAGTGATTCGGGGCAGTGACGATGTGTCCAGGGCAACGATTGTCGGGGTGGTGGCGGACATCTTGGATGACGGCTTCGACAGCCAGCCGGAGCCAAGAGTGTACTACCCATACGCTCAACGACCGACATCGCGAATGTTCGCGGTGCTCAGGTCCGCGGTTGAGCCCGGTTCGCTCGCGCTTTTGGCGCGGGAGCGCCTGAGACAGTTGGATCCACAAGTGCCTGTCGGGTCGGTGAAGGCAATGGAGGGGCTCGTGGCTGAGACTCTCTCGACCGAGCGTCTTTCAATGGCGCTTGCGACGAGCTTCTCGGCCATTGGTATGCTGTTGGCGGCGATCGGGGTGTACGGGCTCATGGCGTTTGTCGTAGGGGCGAGGAGGCGTGAGATTGGCATCCGCACCGCGATGGGTGCTGACGCGCGGAATGTCATTATGCTGGTAGTGCGAAAATCCCTTGGCCTCACGGCCATTGGCGTTGCCGCGGGAATCGCGGTGGGGGCGGTTTTGGCGCGGTTGCTCTCAGCTCTGCTGTTTGGCGTGACGCCGTTTGATCCCTTGTCGTACACGGTGCCGGCGGTGGCGCTCCTGCTCCTCGCGCTCGTAGCTAGTTACCTACCAGCCCGCAGAGCGGCTCAGGTTGAGCCTGTTGAGGCGTTGAGGGTGCAGTGAGCGCTACTCGCCTCTCATCACCACCATCGGATCCGCCGAGGCTGCCCTCCGAGCAGGTACGTAACACGCCACAGCAGCGGCGCCGGCAAGGAATACCGACAGAGCACAGTACGTGAGTGGGTCCGTTGTGCTGATGCCGAACAGAAGGCTCTCGAGAAGCCTCGCGAATGCCAGCGCACCTACAACCCCGACCGCTATTCCAATTGCGGCTAGCGTCATTCCTTCAGATAGCACCAAGCGTCCGATAGCGCGGGTCTGCGCGCCGAGTGCAATGCGCAACCCAAGCTCCGGCAGTCGCTGGCGGACCGTGTAGGAAATCACACCGTATGTGCCTATGAGTGCGAGTAGCACCGCGACGCCGGCGAAACTCAGAATGAGCCACATCGAGAACCTGGGTTGAGCGACGGAGCTCGCGACGAGCTGAGCCATCGTCCGGATGTCGGCCACAGCCAGATTGGGATCTATACTGCCGACAATGCCCCGCACCGATTGAGCGATCTGCATTGGATCGGAAGAGGTGCGCACTACCAGCCTCATCCGGTCCAGCATGTAATCAAATGCCTGCTCCTGTGGGCCGAAAACCGCCGGGCGCGCATCGAGATGTAGGCCTTCGTGGCGAACGTCGTTTACTATGCCCACAATCTCCCGCCATCGATTCTCGACGGTGTCTTGGTGGAAGCGGATGCGCTCGCCCAATGGATCTTCATCCGGCCAGAACTGCTGCTTCATTGCCTGGTTGATGATCACCACGGGAACCGCGTCGACTCCGTCCGCGGCGGTGAAATCGCGCCCTTGCAGCAGTGTGATGCCCGCGGCGCGGAAGTGGTCGGAACTGATGGGGTGGTAGGCGTATGCACGTCTCTCGCCCTCGGGTACCGGTGGGAGGTCCTCAACATCGATGGAGAATGTCCAGGGACCATCACTCAGCGGCAAGAAGCGGGTCAGTCCAGCCGAGTTTACTTGCGGTAGAGCCCGCACCTGACCCAGCAATTCGTCGTGGAACGCTGAAATGCGGGTGATGTCCGGATATTCGGTTCGTGGAAGCCGGAAGCCTGCGGTCAGGATGTGGTCGGAAGCAAATCCCGGGTCGACGGATACCAGTTGCCAGAAAGTCTGAGTGAGCAACCCCGCGCCGACCAAGAGTGCCATCGATAGCGCCAACTCAGACACCGCGAGGGCCTGACGGAGGCGTCTTCTCTCACCGCTGGCTGTCCAACGTCCGGCTGCCGCGAGAGCCTGTGCAACTCCCACATTGGCGGACTGCAGTGCTGGAAGCAGCCCGATGACAACGCCGGTAAACACAGACACGCCGATCGCGAATGCCAGCACTCTGAGATCCATTCCGACCTCGGATACGCGCGGCATGTTGTCGGGCGCCAGTGCAAGCAGCGTGTCCGTCCCGACGGCTGCGAGCGTGACGCCCATTGCTCCTCCAGCGAGCGACAGGGTCAGGCTTTCGGCAAGGGATTGGCGGATAATCCGGCCACGTCCAGCCCCAAGAGCGCTTTTTACAGCGACTTCTCGGCGGCGTCCGATGGCTCTGACGAGCAGCAGGCTTGCCACGTTCACCGCAGCTATGAGAAGCATCACCAGCGCGGCCCCGAGGAGAGCGAGCAGGGTTGGTCGTACGTTACCAATCAGCTCGTCGTGGAGCGGGACGACGTTGACCCCGCGACCAGTCATCGCTTCGGCGTACTCGAGCCTGATCTGGTTGGCGACTGCATCCATCTCGGCCTGTGCCTGCCGGTGTGACACCCGTGGCCTCAGGCGCGCGAGCACATTGAGGAAGTGGCTATGACGGTCCTCGAAATCGGATTGGGCGATGCGGTACGGCGTCCAGAGCTGAACCCTGCGAGCGAGCAAGTCGACGCTCGGGTCGAGAACACCCACGATCTCATAGCTGTCGCTGCTTAGAGTCAGCTTTCTGCCCACCACATCTGGATCGCCGCCGTAGCGCCGCTGCCAGAAATGATGGCTGAGCACGACCACGAAGTGTGCTTCGGGAGTGTCCTCCCCGATCGCAAACACCCTGCCCAAAACCGGGCGCGCGCGCAGGAGCGGTAGGAAATCGCTGGTCACCCACGCTCGAGTCACCATTTCCGGCTCGCCGAGACCGGTGAGCGTCGCCCTGCCGATGGAGTAAGCGCCGATTCCTTCGAAGCTGCGCGTTTGCCGTCGCCAGTCCGCGAAATTCCCTCCGGACACGTTGCCACGAGTTGTGGGCGGCGTGTAGCGACGATCGGTTTCCCAGAGAACAACCAATCGGTCGGCATCCTCGTGAGGGAGCGGACTCAGCATCACACCGTTGACGACGCTGAAGATCGCCGTCGTGGATCCGACTCCCAGCGCGATAGTGAGCAGAACGGTGAAAGTGAAACCGGGCTTCCTGCGCCAAGAACGAATGGCAACCCTGATATCCTGGACAAACTCCTGCATGAATGGCCCCCGTCGTCCCAGCCTTGGTCGCTTGATAGTCTTGGGCGTGGTCATAGAGAGGCGGCGCACAGTGAGTGCGTCACCGATTGAGTGCGTGCAGCGGTACAAGAGCCGGATTCGCGCGCGGAAGATGTTGGTACGCCGCCGATCAAGCCCCGTCCATGAATGCTCCAACTCCGCAACCCACTCCGCGCGCAACCGTGAACGCTCATCTTCTCGAACGATGCGCCCAGCGAGTCTGATGAGCGCACGGCACGCCTTGAAGGTCAGGCTCTGTTTTGACACTGGTTATCCTCCTTCCGGTTGAGCCTGCACAGCTGGGACAACCATCTCGAGTCCCGGAAAGCGATCGCGTGCTGCGGCAAGAGCCTCCTCACCTTCCGGAGTGAGGCTGTAGTACCTGCGAGGAGGCCGCTGTTCGGAGGCTGCGAACTTCTTGTCTTCCCATTCAGAAGCCAGGCAGCCCGAATGCTCGAGGCGTCGCAGCGCTGGATAAACGGTGCCGTCAGGCAGGCCCGATACGTCCATAATGTCGAAGCCATAGCGGTAGCCGCGAGATATGGCCTGCAGGACAATGCCGGTGGGATATGTCAGGGTGATCTTATGCTTCACAACTCGCTCCGGGTCGGCTCTTGAACGGTTAGATACTAGAATTCTATATAGGGTTGCAATTGAGAAGAAGGTGTGGAGCCGCTGGAGGTTCGTCGCGCGGTCACCACTCACCACTCATCTCCTCACTACCTATCGCTCGGTCGTCCAACCGCCTAGAATCCATCCTGACTGACAACAGACCTGAAATCGTCGACAACAGAACGAGAGCATAGGAGGGTTCCATCGATGCCGATTGGTCCCGTTATCAATCGATTCCGCGTCTTGGTGAGCGCGATCTTCTTGGTGAGTGCGATACTCACATCCGCGGCGTCCGCACAGGTAACGGCGGACAGGTGTGTCGTTCCCGCCGACGTGCGAGACCCCATTCTCCACGAAGTCTCGGGTGAGCTGGCGCTGCAACACGTGCAGTTGCTTGCCGCGAACCGGATACGCCCGCTCGAGGAATACACAGACACCTTCTTCGAGACGACCTACCTCAGCGAGATGGCGGAACGGTACGGCCTCTCCGACGTAAGGGTCGACTACTACCCATCAGGTGACATCTGGGTGCCGGAGGAAGCCGAACTCTGGATGGTCGAACCTGAGTTGAAGAAGATGTCCAGCCTGACAATGGTGCTGGCGGCACTAGCCAGCGGAAGCGCCAACGCCGACGTGGAGGCAGAGGTAGTTTATGTCGGCTTTGGGCGTCCGGAGGACTACGCCGGCAAGGACCTCACCGGTAAGATCGCGCTAGGCAATGCATCGGTGGGCAGGATCTTTGGCCCAGCAGTCGATCGGTACGGTGCGGCCGGTGTTCTCGGCACAGGAAGTGCCGGCACCGGTGGTGACTATCCCGGCTATACTCTCGATCAGATCGGTTGGCAATCCGCGCGGCGCGGCGGAGAGGGTGGTGGCTTTGGCTTCGGGCTTTCGCTACGCCAGTTCTCGGAGTTGCGCGACTACCTCGAAGCTGGAGTCCGAGTCGTCCTGCGCGCGCACGTTCGCACCAGCTACGTGCCCTACCGGATGAATGTGATATCGGCCGCGATTCCTGGCTCCGATCCGGAGGCTGGCGAACTCATTCATGTCGCTCATGCGTTCGAGCGGATTGCCACACCCGGGGCAAATGACAACTGCACCGGCGTCGCGACGGTCCTGGAGATCGGCCGGGCCCTGGCAACATTGATCGAGCAAGGTGAGTTGGAACAGCCGCGCCGTACCATCAGGTTCTTGTGGGTGCCGGAGATCTCGGGGTCCCGGGCGTTCATGTACGCCAACCCCGAGCTGCAGGACCGGCTGATCG
>JBDGYW010000072.1:0-14824 GCA_039588935.1 Gemmatimonadota bacterium
GAAGATGTCGATAGAGTTGATAACGCCGATAGCGATGGAGGACGGGTTGCGGTTTGCGATTCGCGAGGGTGGTCGGACGGTGGGCGCTGGCGTCGTCACTAAAATCATCGAGTAGGTGTGGCGGAGATGCTGCCGCTTGGCGCATGACGCACGAGGACCTAGATGCCGCGAGATAGAGTCATAATGGAGTGTACCGACTGTAAGAGTCGGAACTACACCACGAATAAGAACAGGCGCAAGCATCCGCAGCGGGTCGAGTGGCGGAAGTACTGTCCACGCTGCAACTCACACAAGCTTCACAAGGAGACGAAGTAACCGTGAGTACGGGCTTGATGGTGGTGGCGATAATTGCAGCGGTAGCTGTCGCTGCAGCGCTAGTGTGGCGCCAGCCGCTACTTGCGTTTGCGGTCAGATCGACCGCCTACATTCGCGAGGTGCGGGTGGAGGTCCGCAAGGTGTCGTGGCCGACGTGGGAGGACCTGAGGAAGTCGACGATGGTGATCATCGTCATCGTGGTGATTGTCGGCGCGATTATCGGACTTATGGATCTGTTGTTTCAATGGGTGCTGATCGACCTGTTCAGTCGGATATTTGGCGGGTGATGGTGACTGCGTCGGAGCGTAGATGGTTCGCGATTCAGACGACTGCCGGGCACGAGAACAAGGTCAGGTCGCTGATCGTGCGTCACATCGACGCCGACCCAAAACCCGAGGAAGAGCGGCTGATATCACAAGCGCTTGTACCGACTCAGCAGGTCGTTGAGATAAAGAACGGCAAAAAGGTGGAGGTGGAGCGGAAGGTGTTCCCGGGTTACGTGCTCGTGGAAATGGTAATGAACCAGACGACGCTCCATGCGATCAACAACATTCAAGGTGTGATCAAATTCGTCGGACAGGGGTGGACGCCGCAGCCTCTGAGACGGGAAGAAGTAAATAGACTACTTGGGGTGGAAGACGAGGCGGACGAAGAGGTGGCGAGAGAAGAAATCCCGTTCATGATCGGACAGGTTGTCGAGATCAGTGAAGGGCCCTTCTCAGAATTCAGTGGTACGGTGGAAGAAGTTGTGCCAGAAAAAGGAAAGGTCAAAGTGGCCGTCAGCCTGTTCGGACGGCCGACGACAGTAGAACTCGATTACCTACAGTTGAAGGCGCATTAACGCGACCCCAACCACGGGGTAAGTGGGAGCTGGAGGAAAGCCCTCCGGCGTAGAGGAGAAGATGGCGACCAAAAAGAGAGTGATCGCGCTGGTCAAGCTACAGATCGTGGCTGGACAGGCGACCCCCGCCCCGCCAGTGGGAACTGCATTGGGCCCGCATGGCGTCAACATCATGGACTTCTGTAAGCAGTACAACTCCAGAACTCAGAGCCAGGCTGGGACAGTCATCCCGGTCGAAATCTTCATTCATCCTGATCGGAGCTTCTCGTTCACCCTGAAGACGCCGCCAGCGGCGTTTCTACTTCGGAAGGAAGCAGGTATAGAGAAGGGTTCGGCCACGTCGAATCGCGAGAAGGTCGGAAAGGTCACGCGAGAACAGGTCCGCAAGATCGCGGAAATCAAGATGCCTGATCTCAACGTGAACGATATCGAAGCGGCAATGAGCGTTGTTTCTGGCACTGCGCGGTCCATGGGCCTCGAGGTAGAAGACTGATGGCTAGGTCGGGCAAGAAGTATCGGGCAGCAGTGGCGACGGTAGATCGCATGCGCGCATACGAGCCGCATGAGGCGTTGGATACGGTGAAGACGGCGTCTTTTGCGAAATTCGACGAGACTGTCGAAGTCTCTGTTCATCTCGGCGTCGATCCGAGGCACGCCGACCAGATCGTTCGTGGTACGGTCGTGCTGCCACACGGCACTGGCAAGACTGTGCGGGTGCTGGTCATTGCTCAGGGCGACAAAGCGAAAGAGGCAGAGGCCGCTGGTGCGGACTTCGTGGGCCCCGAGTTCGTGGACCAGATCAAGGGGGGCTGGTTGGAATGCGACGTGGTGATCGCGACGCCTGACATGATGGCGAAGGTCGGACAGCTTGGGCGAGTCCTTGGCCC
This sequence comes from Gemmatimonadota bacterium, assembly GCA_039588935.1. Classification (GTDB taxonomy): domain Bacteria; phylum Gemmatimonadota; class Gemmatimonadetes; order Gemmatimonadales; family GWC2-71-9; genus JBDGYW01. The sequence goes on from JBDGYW010000072.1 coordinate 2,044, forward strand.
TAGAGGGTTGATGCCCAATCCCAAGTCCGGGACCGTCACGATGGATGTGGGCCGGGCCGTCAATGAGGTGAAGGGCGGCAAGATCGAGTTCCGCGTGGATAAGACCGGCAATCTGCATGCGCCGGTCGGCAAGGTGTCGTTCACGCATGAGCAGCTGCAAGACAATCTACGGGCATTCATGGAGTCCGTCGTCCGGGCGAAACCGGCGGCTGCCAAAGGCACGTATGTGCGGTCGGTGACGGTGTCCAGTACGATGGGGCCCGGTGTCCGGGTCGATACGACGGGGTACAGATGAACCGCGATAAGAAGGGCGAAATCGTTGCCCAATTGACTGAACAGCTTTCGCAGTCGCCGAATATCTACTTGACCGATTTCACGGGCGTCACTGTCAAGTCGATCACGGATTTCAGAAGAAAACTGCGCGATGCGGGAGTCCAGTACACAGTCGTGAAGAACACGCTGGCGCTGCGCGCTCTGGAAGCCGCTTCGCTTACGGGCGTTGAAGATGTAGTCGCCGGCCCTACCGCCTTCGTGTTCGCCGGTGATGACCCGATGGCAGCAGCGCAGGTGCTGGCGGAGTTTTCGAAGAAACACGATGACTTTTCGGTGAAGGCCGGTCTGGTGGAAGGCCGGCGTGTTTCCGCAGCCGATGTAAAGAGGCTCGCGTCACTTCCTTCCCGTGATGAAATGCTGGGGCAGGTGGCAGGCCTCATGCAAGCGCCGTTGCAGAGCTTTGTGGGCGCACTCGACGGATTGTTGTATCAAATGGTTGGCGTGCTCGAGGCGCTTCGGGAGCAACGCGCCACTGCTGAACCTCAGGCTTGAGAGAGAAACAAGATGGCAACAAAGACCTTAAGCAAAGACGAGATCCTCGACGCAATCGGTAACATGTCGGTCATGGAGTTGGCGGACATGGTCGAGGCTTTCAAGGAGAAGTTCAATGTGACGGTTGCAGCCGCCCCGGCGGCTGCTGCTCCTGGTGCGGTTGTTGGTGAGGCCGCTGCAGAGGCCGACGAGAAGACCGAGTTCACGGTTGTTCTCAATGATGTCGGTTCGAAGAAGATCCAGGTCATCAAGGCCGTCCGCGAGGTGACATCGTTGGGCCTGAAGGAAGCCAAGGAGTTGGTGGATTCAGCGCCGAGCAATGTGAAGGAAGATATCGGCAAGGATGAAGCCGAGAGCATCAAGACGAAGCTCGAAGAGCAGGGCGCGACCGTCGAGTTGAAGTAGACCCGCGACAGTCCTCCGCTCCGGTGCGGGGGACGAAGCACTCAAGGTCTCTTTCAACTGAGTCGGTATGGATCGACGGATCGCAACAAAATCTGCTCGTGCAGCGAGCCCCGCTACTGACTGCTTTGGCCGATTGGTCGCAAGGAGTCAAACGGGGCCCTCTGTGGTATCTGGGGACATGTTATGACGAAGAAGCTATCTGCAATCTCCTTTGGGAAGCTCGATACGGTAATGCCGATGCCCGGCTTACTGGACATTCAGACCGATTCGTTCGAGGCACTGCTGCGCAGGGACGAGAATGCTGAGCGCGCAGACATAGCACTCGAACGGGTCTTCCTCGAGGTCTTCCCCATCACGGATGTAAACGGCAACTACTCGCTGGAGTTTGTGTCGTTTTCATTGGGTGACCCAAAGTACACGGTGCCAGAGTGCATCGAGCGGGACATGACGTATTCAGCGTCGCTCAAGGCTACGCTCAGGCTCGTGATAAACGAGACGCTCGAGGGTGATGTTACGCGCCCGAAGAATATCCTGGAGAAGGAAGTGTACTTGGGCGAGCTTCCGATTCTCACTCCCCTGGGCACTTTCGTCATCAATGGCGCCGAGCGCGTAGTTGTGTCACAATTGCACCGGTCTCCGGGCGTGGTATTTGAAGAGAACATCCATCCCAACGGACAACGGCTTTTCAATGCTCGGATTATTCCGTTCCGGGGCTCATGGGTGGAGTTCACCGTAGACATCCATGATGTCGTCTACGTTCACATTGATAAGAAGAAGAAATTCCCGGCGACGGCGTTGCTCCGCGCTATCGGATACGGCACCAATGCCGAGATCATGCAGCTGTTCTATGCGACGCGTTCGCTAAGCCTAGCGACCGCCTTCGACGAACGGACGCTACGTCGTGAGGTGATCGGGGCGATCTCCGCCGATACCGTTCACAACCCGGATGGCGAAGAGGCTGACCCGATCGTCCGTGAAGCCGAAGAATTGACCGATGAGGTTGTAGAGCAGCTTCGTGAGGCAGGGGTAAAATCACTCAGTGTATTCACACGCTATGCAGCAATCGATCTCCGCGAAGACGATCCACCCACCACGATGCAAGAGCAGTCTGAGAAGCGGATTCTCGCTTTTGACGTTCCAGATGTCGAAACGGGTGAGGTGCTTGCCGAGGCCGGTAAGCAACTGACCGCGACTCTCAAGAACCGACTGCTCAAGGCGGGCGTGGTCAAAGTGGACGTGTTGATCACCACGATGCGTGGCGAATCGCAGATAGTCAAACACACACTCGCCAAAGACCCGACGGCATCTGAAGCGGAGGCGTTGGAGCAGATCTATTCGCTACTACGGCCCGGCGAAGCGCCAAATCTCGAAACCGCGAGAGCTGCGCTCGAGCGTCTGTTCTTCAATCCCAAACGCTACGATCTGGGGAGAGTTGGCCGTCACAAGATCAACCAGCGGTTGAAGGTGAAGATCCCGCCAGACAATTCGGTTCTCACAAAAGAGGACTTCGTTGCGATAATCCGCTATCTACTCGACCTGTCGGAGAATCGCGGTTACACGGATGACATCGACCACTTGGGTAATAGACGTGTCCGAACGGTTGGCGAACTCATAGCGAATCAGTTCTCAGTTGGACTTTCTCGTATGGCGAGGCTCATCAAGGAACGGATGAGCATCAACAACGACCCGGAGAAGATCACACTCGACGATCTCGTTAACGCCCGCACGGTCAGCGCCGTGATTCAGGCGTTCTTCGGCAGCTCCCAGCTCTCGCAGTTCATGGATCAAACCAACCCGCTGGCTGAGCTCACCCACAAGCGTCGACTGAGCGCTCTTGGTCCAGGTGGTCTGACTAGGGAGCGGGCGGGTTTCGAAGTACGTGATGTGCACTACTCACAGTACGGTAGGATGTGCCCGATCGAGACGCCTGAAGGTCCAAACATCGGGCTGATCACGAGCCTCTCCACCTATGCTCGTGTGAACGAGTTGGGCTTCATCGAAACGCCTTACCGCGCAGTCGAGCGTGGAGTAGTAGGGGATGACATCCGATGGTTGTCCGCGTCCGAAGAGGAAGAGTATGCGGTTGCTCAGGCGAATGCTCCGCTCGACGCGAACGGGAAGTTCATTCGTGAGATGGCTCTGTGCCGTAAGCGAGACGATTATCCACTGCTGCCTCCACCGCGGATTGACTACATGGACGTGGCACCGGAACAGCTCGTTTCGGTTGCGGCTGCGCTCATTCCCTTTCTCGAGCACGATGACGCCAACCGCGCGTTGATGGGCAGCAACATGCAGCGGCAAGCTGTTCCGTTGCTCTACCCCAGTGCACCGTTGGTTGGGACCGGGCTCGAAGAAAAGGCCGCGCGCGACTCAGGTGCGGTTGAGATAGCTCCGCGCGCAGGCATAGTGAGCAAGGTCACGGCGGACGAAGTCATCGTCGATACTGGGCGGGTGAGAACGGGTACGAAGGGTGAGCCTCTCGCCCGACTCATGCAACACGACCGTTTCCGGTTGAAGAAATTCTGGCGGACGAACCAGGATACCGCGATCAATCAGCGCCCGTTGGTTGATATTGGGCAACAGATCGACGCTGGAGACATCATCGTCGACGGCCACGCGACGGATCGCGGTGAGCTCGCTTTGGGCGCAAACGTCACCGTGGCATTCATGCCATGGTACGGGCACAACTTCGAGGATGCGATCGTGATCTCGGAGCGCCTGGTGAAGGACGATGTCTTCAGTTCGATCCATATTCAGGAACTGGAACTCCATGTGCGCGACACGAAACGCGGTCAGGAGGAAATCACTCGCGAAATACCGAACGTCTCCGAAGAGGCGCTCGTGGATCTCGATGAGCGCGGAATCGTTCGTATCGGTGCACACGTCAAATCGGGTGATATACTGGTCGGGAAGATCACTCCCAAGGGCGAGACCGAACTCTCTCCGGAAGAAAAGCTCCTAACCGCGATCTTCGGAGAGAAGGCCAAGGACGTAAAGGACTCGTCCTTGAAAGTGTCACCCGGAACAGAGGGCGTCGTGATCGACGTCAAGATATTCTCTCGCATCGAAGATCAGGTTGTCGAGAAAGATCGTGGTGAGCGTATCGGCGAGGTACGTCAACTCGAGAATGAAGAGAAGGGGCGCGTTAGTACTGCGCTGTGTGATGAGTTGAGGGACCTCCTGGCCGGTGAAGAAGTAGCCGTGATGCTCAAATCTGGTACGATCGAAGAGTACACTCCTGGAGGCACGAAACTCACGAAGGCCATGCTAGAGGAAGTCGACTTTGCGAAAGTCGATCTCAAGACTCTGCGTGTCACTACTCCAAAAACGAACGAACGTCTCCAGGCGGCTGTTGAAGCTGCCAATTCGGAACGCGCGAGGATCGAGGAAAAGGCAGAGGATCAGATCGACAAGATCCTGCAGCCCGACGAGCTGCCGCCAGGGGTCATCCAACTCGTGAAAGTCTATCTGGCCGAGAAGCGCAAGATCTCTGTTGGCGACAAGATGGCTGGGCGCCACGGTAACAAGGGCATTATTGCCAGGATAGTACCCGAGGAGGACATGCCGTTCCTGCCCGACGGAACCCCCGTAGACCTGGTCCTGAATCCACTCGGCGTGCCTAGTCGGATGAATGTGGGGCAGATCTTGGAGACGCACTTGGGTTGGGCCGCCAACATCCTTGGGTTCAAGGCTGAAACCCCGGTCTTCCAGGGTGCTCAGGAGGATGAAGTTGGGTTGGTGCTGTGTCTCTCGAATCTCAAGTGGGCCGGGCAAGCGCTGCGGCTTAAGACGAGCCCGCCGGAGCTGCCGCCTGACGACATCAGGACTGTCTTGTCTGACCTGGCGAAGCTGACTCCGCCGGACAGCCCACGCTCCGACTTGGAGGAGGTGCGCCTGAGCCGGCTTGGGGGCCGTGGCGTATCTCAAACGAGTCGGGATGTGTATCACAACATCCGTGACTATCTGACCGAGGCGGCCAAGGAACTCGCTGAGCGGCATCGCTCCGAGTTCGAGCTACAGAAGGAATACCACGTGGCGCGGCTGGAAGTCCAGGATGACGAGAGCGTCAAAGCTGATAAGAAGGTGCTCAAGTCTGCTATCAAGAATGTCAGTTCGCAGCTCGATAAGAGCGACAAGGAACTTCTTGAAACGGCAGGCCTGTCGGCTCTCGCCGGTCTACTCGGACAGAAGAGTGAGGCTGATGTTGAGAAGGCGCTACGCGAGTTCGAACTTGCCGCGAATCTCAAGCCTGGCGGCAAGTGCAAGCTGCGTGACGGACGGACTGGAGATTGGTTCGCCTCCGACGTCACCGTCGGGTCTATTTATATGCTCAAACTCTCTCACTTGGTGGACGACAAGATCCACGCTCGTTCAATCGGGCCGTACAGCCTGGTGACGCAGCAGCCACTGGCTGGTAAGGCGCAATTCGGCGGTCAGCGGTTCGGAGAGATGGAGGTGTGGGCGCTCGAGGCATATGGAGCCGCTCATACGCTCCAGGAGATGCTCACGGTGAAATCCGACGACGTGAACGGCCGCAGCCGGGTATATGAAGCTATTGTGAAAGGCCAGAACCTGCCGGAGCCAGGAATACCGGAGTCGTTCAACGTGCTGGTGAAAGAACTTCAAGCGCTGGGGTTGAAGGTAACCCTCGGCGTCACCGACAACGGTGAGGAATAGGGAGCACCGATGATCGATTTTCGCACCGTACGGGATCAACGAGGGTCGAGTTTCGACTACATCCACATCAGGCTTGCAAGCCCTGAGGAAATCCGCGGTCCACAGGATCCCAAGGAGCGCGAGCGGCTGATCATGCAGGGGCAGCGGACATGGTGGTCTTGGGGTGAAGTCACCAAACCGGAGACGATCAACTATCGATCGTTCAAACCTGAGAAGGATGGCTTGTTCTGCGAACGAATCTTCGGCCCGGTCAAAGACTGGGAATGTCACTGCGGTAAGTACAAACGAATCCGCTATCGCGGTGTGGTTTGTGACAGGTGCGGGGTAGAGGTGACGCTGTCAAAGGTTCGACGTGAGCGAATGGGACACATCGAGCTTGCAGTGCCCGTAGCACACATTTGGTTCTTCAAGACCCTGCCGAGCCCCATGGGTAACCTCATCGACCTCACTCTGCGTGACATCGAGAAGGTCATCTACTACACGAACTACATAGTGCTCGATCCAGGTGAACAGGAAGTTCAGCTAAAGGAACTGATCGATGAAGACGCCTACATAACACTAAGGGAGAAGGCAAGGGCTGAAGGGGATACGGCGTTCCGTGCCGATATCGGTGCGCCGGCGATCCGGGAACTCCTACAGGAACTGGACGTCGACAAGGTTGCCGAGGAACTCAGAGCTGGCGTTGTCACGGAAACCAGTCAGCATCGCAAGAAGCAGATGCTCAAGCGCCTCAAGATCATCGATGCGTTCAGAACTTCCGGCGAGAACAGCGAGGAGCGCAACAAACCAGAGTGGATGATCCTGAATGTCATTCCCGTCATTCCTCCTGATCTGCGTCCGTTGGTTCCTTTGGACGGTGGCCGGTTTGCGACAAGCGATCTGAACGATCTATACAGGCGAGTCATCAATCGGAACAACCGGTTGCAGAAGCTGATTCAACACCGAGCCCCGGAGGTGATCCTCCGCAACGAGAAGCGGATGCTTCAAGAGGCTGTTGACGCGCTCTTCGACAACGGACGGCGCTCCAAGGCCATTCGCGGGCGCGGCAAACGGCCGCTCAAGTCTCTGTCCGATATGCTCAAGGGCAAGCAGGGCCGGTTCCGTCAGAACTTGCTCGGCAAACGTGTCGACTACTCGGGCCGTTCGGTAATCGTGGTCGGGCCCGAATTGAAGCTCCATCAGTGCGGGCTGCCAAAGACGATGGCCGTCGAGCTGTTCAAACCGTTCATCATCCACAAGCTCGTCGAGACCGGGATCGCGGAGACGGTCAAGAGGGCGAAGAAGATCGTCGAGCGTGAGAGCCCGGAGGTGTACGAGATTCTCGAGGAGATCATTCAGGATCACCCGGTGCTCCTGAACCGTGCACCAACGCTGCACCGGTTGGGCATTCAGGCGTTCGAGCCGGTCCTCGTTGAGGGCAAGGCAATAAGGATCCACCCGCTCGTTTGTGCCGCGTTCAACGCGGACTTCGACGGTGACCAGATGGCCGTCCACGTGCCACTTTCCTGTGAATCGCAGCTCGAGGCACGTGTACTCATGATCTCGAGCAACAACGTGCTCAAGCCGGCCGACGGTCGTCCCGTGGCAGAGCCGAGTCAGGACATGGTCCTTGGATGCTACTTCCTGACCAAGACGTTGCCCGATCATGGCACTCTGGTAGAGACCGCACGGTGTTACGGAACTGTCGCCGAAGTCGAGACGGCTGTTGCCATGGGCCGCTTGGAGTACCAGGCACCAATCCGATTCTGGTTTGAACCTTCGGACTGGTACGACGAAAGAGAGGCGGAAACTGTTCGCGTCGGGGAATGGATTCCCACGACTGCTGGTCGGGTGCTGTTCAATAGCATCCTTCCGAAGGCGGTAGTCGCAAAGATGGGATTCCAGAACGCTGTGATGCGTAAACGCACGATCTCTGCAATCGTGTTCGAGTCATATGGGATAGCCGGCCTTACGCCAACAGTCTTGTTCTTGGACGCGCTGAAGGAATTCGGTTTCAGGAGTGCTACGGTCGGAGGAGTCTCAATCGGGGTTGAGGATCTCCAAATCCCTGCTGAAAAGCCAGAGATCATCGATGCAGCGGCTGCTCGAGTGGCGCGCTATCAGAAGGCATACTCGACGGGGCAGATCACGTTTGGCGAGCGGTATAACAAAGTCATCGACGCGTGGACGCACGCAAACAACGACATTGCCGCTGCGATGGTCGAGAACCTCTCAGAATCACAGCTGGGTCTCAATCCGGTGTACATGATGTTTGACTCCGGCAGTCGAGGCAGCCGCGACCAGATCAGGCAGCTGGCTGGCATGCGTGGACTGATGGCGAAACCGCAGAAGAAGCTGACGGGTGGCGTTGGGGAGGTTATCGAGAGCCCGATAAAATCGAACTTCCGTGAGGGGCTCACGGTGCTGGAGTACTTCATCTCGACGCACGGTGCGCGCAAAGGCTTAGCGGATACTGCGCTGAAGACAGCCGACGCCGGCTACCTGACACGGCGATTGGTCGATGTAGCGCAAGACGTCACGATTTCAGAGGAGGACTGTGGTACGATCTTGGGTCTCGAAGTCTCCGCGCTCAAGGAAGGGGAGGACATCATCGAACCTCTCGGCGAGCGGATCGTTGGTAATGTTGCTGCCCAAGATGTGTTCGATCCCCACGAAATGGATGAGCATGGCGACCCCGTTTTGCTGGTTCCGGCCGGTGATTTGATCGACGAGGAGACGGCGGCGGTGATCGACGATGCCGGTATCGATACCGTGACGATACGCTCGGTCCTCACATGCGAAGCACGCCGCGGATTGTGCAGGATGTGTTACGGCAGAAATCTGGCCACAATGGATCTGGTCGATCTCGGTGAGGCGGTTGGTATTCTGTCTGCTCAATCCATCGGTGAGCCGGGCACCCAGCTCACCCTGCGAACGTTCCACATCGGTGGTACGTCCGCCCGTATTGCAGAGCAGACATCCCGCAAGACCAAGGTGGAAGGCACGGTTTATTACAGCGATCGGCTGAAGGTGGTTGAGGCAGAGGACGGCAGTGTCGTGGTTACCGGCTACGACGGAGAACTGGAAATTCGCGACGCCGAAGGGCAGGTGCGGTCTCGGTTCCAAGTGCCGCTCGGTGCGACTCTCGCTGTGGCGCACGAACAGGAAGTGAAGCGGCCACAGGTGTCGGTCCCCGGCGAAACAGGCGAAATCCTACTGTTTACTTGGGATCCGTATGCTAACCCGATCATGAGCGATGTATCAGGAAAGGTTCGGTTTGTTGACATCGTTCAGGACGAGACCGTACGGGAAGAACTGGATGAGATTACCGGTCGTCGCCAGCGCGTGATCACTGAAGACCGCGAGAAGAAGCTGCACCCGCATATCGAACTAGTGCAGGTGAAAGGCTCCAAGGAGCGGAAGGTGCGCGACTACGTCATTCCCGAGGGAGCACAGCTCACGGTTGAAGATGGGGCGGAGGTCGTGGCAGGTCACACGCTCGCCAAGATTTCTCGAGAGGCCTACAAAACCCGCGATATTACGGGCGGCCTCCCGCGCGTCGCCGAGCTCTTTGAGGCACGACGTCCCAAGGATCCCGCGACTATCTCGGAAATCGACGGTATAGTGAGCTTCGGTGACATCAAGCGCGGTAAGCGCGAAATCCTCGTGCATCCCGACTCAGGGGAGCCACAAACGTACGATGTGGCTGCCGGAAAACACCTTCGTGTCCACGAGGGTGACCGAGTCTGGGCCGGCGACCGGTTAACCGAGGGTCCGGTGAATCCACACGACATCCTGCGGATCAAGGGCCCGAGGGCGGTTCAAGAGTACTTGCTGAATGAAGTTCAGGAGGTCTACCGCCTTCAGGGTGTGAAGATCAATGACAAACACATCGGCGTGATCGTGCGGCAGATGCTCCAAAAGGTGAAGGTGCTTGATCCCGGTGATACGTCGTTCCTGGAAGGCGAGAGCGTCGACAGGATTGCGTTCCGTGAAAAGAACGAGCGCGTAGTGCGGAAGGGCGCGGAACCAGCGACCAATGAGCCGTTGCTCCTCGGTATCACCAAGGCATCGCTTACCACGCAGTCGTTCATTTCCGCTGCTTCGTTCCAGGAAACGACGCGCGTGCTCACCGATGCGTCGATCAGAGGCGCCAAGGACGATCTGCTGGGCCTGAAAGAGAACATCATCATCGGGCACTTGATTCCGGCCGGGACTGGAGTGTATCGGTACTCAGAGATCGATATCGAGCCACCTGAGGGATTTGAGCCTCCCGCTCCGCCGCCGGAATCCGAGGATGAGTTCGGGAGCATGAGAAGTCCATTCATTACGGCACCACCACCGCCGAAGGTGGAAACTGAGGCAGACGCGTAGTTTTGAGGGATACACTTGACCCAACGCCGCGTGTAATCTAATTTCATAGGCTCTCGATTATTCGAGACGCTTGCTGGGTTTCGATGGGATTGAACCACGAATCAAAGACAGAATGCCTACGATCAATCAGTTAGTACGCCATGGGCGCAAGGTGATGCGGAAGTCCGACAAGGCACCCGCTCTGAAGGGCAACCCTCAGAAGCGCGGAGTATGCACTCGTGTGTACACGACTACTCCGAAGAAGCCGAATTCGGCGTTGCGCAAGGTCGCCCGTGTCCGCCTCACGAATGGCTTTGAAGTAACGAGCTACATTCCCGGTGAGGGGCACAATCTGCAGGAGCATAGCATTGTCCTGATTCGTGGTGGTCGAGTCAAAGACTTGCCGGGTGTTCGCTACCATATCATACGGGGCACACTCGACGCAGCCGGCGTTGCTGATCGTCGCAGAAGCCGCTCAAAATACGGCGCAAAGAGGCCCAAATGAGCAGGCGAACAAAAGCGGTCAAACGCCAGGTTCCGCCGGACCCGCGTTACGACAGTCAGACGGTCTCGAAGTTTATCAATCATCTGATGTCAGCTGGCAAGAAATCGACCGCCGAAAACGTGTTTTATCAGTCGATGGACCTGATCGAGCAACGCAGTGGGCAGCCAGGCGTGCAGGTGTTCAAGCAGGCGTTGAACAACGTCAAGCCGCTGCTTGAGGTCAAGAGTCGCCGGGTTGGCGGAGCGACCTATCAGGTACCTATCGAAGTCAGGCAGGATCGGCGCGCGGCGCTGGCGATGCGTTGGATAATCCAATATTCGACTGCGCGCGGCGAGAAATCGATGGCCGAGCGCTTGGCTGCAGAGTTGATACTCGCCTCGAAAGGCGAGGGTAGCTCGATCAAGAAGCGGGAGGACACGCACCGTATGGCGGAAGCAAACCGTGCATTCGCTCACTATCGGTGGTAGTCTGAGACCTTAAACCAACAATATCGGGACCCTGCTTTAAGGGATCCTGCGTCGCAGGGAGTAAGCCTCCCCGACGGGCGCGGAGCGAGACCTATCCGACACGGCGGATGACGGTCGCCCCGCTTTTTCACTGCTTGAAAGAGGGATTTGGAAACGCGCACAAAGACGAAGTCGGGACGAGTACCAAAGCGCATGCGCTCAAAGAATGGCACAGTCAACGACATGGCACGGAAGACGCCCCTAGATCGGATTCGCAATATCGGCATCATGGCTCACATTGATGCTGGGAAGACGACTACGACCGAGCGTATTCTCTATTACACGGGGCGCACGTACAAGCTTGGTGAAGTACACGATGGTACCGCCACGATGGACTGGATGGAGCAGGAACAGGAGAGGGGCATCACCATCACTTCGGCGGCGACATACTGCGAGTGGGAGCACACTTGGGGCCGTTCTGACGAAGTCTTCCAGATCAATATCATCGATACTCCGGGACACGTCGATTTTACCGCTGAGGTGGAACGGTCTCTTCGGGTGCTTGACGGCGCTGTCGCACTACTCGACGCCGTTGGTGGGGTAGAGCCTCAGACTGAGACAGTGTGGCGCCAGGCGGATCGTTATGGTGTGCCACGCATTGTGTTCGTCAACAAGATGGACCGGGTCGGTGCCGACTTCGACCGTTGTTTGAACATGATGCGTGAGCGCCTGGGAGCAAAAGCTTATCCCGTGCAGTATCCGCTCGCTTCGGGTGAACTGTTTACGGGGCTGATCGACTTGGTGCGTCAGGTTGTGGTCGTGTATGACGAGGACAGCAAGGGTGTGAAATGGGAGGAAGGACCCATACCCGACGCGTTCAAGGAGAAAGCCGCCGAACTCCGCCACGAGTTGATCGAAGCGGCGGTCGAGTACGACGAAGATCTCCTGCAGCGGTATCTGGATGGAGAGGAATTGACCGAGGAGGACATCCGCAAGGTAGTTCGCAAGGCAACCGTCAAGGGCGGTCTCATTCCTGTGTTCTGTGGTGCAGCATTCAAGAACAAGGGAGTCCAGCGTCTCTTGGACGGCATTGTCGACTACCTGCCAAGTCCTATCGATGTTCCTGCGATCCAAGGCCATCTGCCGCATCACGACGAAACGCACGTCGAGCGACAGGCTGCTGACGATGAGTCATTCAGCGCGTTGGCATTCAAGATCGCAACCGATCCCTTTGTCGGGAGATTGACGTTCTTTAGAGTGTATTCGGGTGTGTTGCGGGCGGGATCTCACGTGCACAACTCCTCCAACTCGCGTAAGGAACGTGTGGGGCGGCTGTTGCAGATGCACGCGAACAAACGCGAGGAAATCCAAGAAGTGCGTGCCGGCGATATCGCCGGCGTGATCGGGCTCAAGCATACTCGCACAGGCGACACGCTTTGCGATAAGGACCATCCAATCATACTGGAGGTCATGCGTTTCCCCGAGCCGGTGATTTCGGTGGCAATCGAGCCCAAGACGAAGGCGGATCAGGACAAACTTTCAGAGGCTCTCAGGAAGCTGTCCGAGGAAGATCCCACGTTCCACGTCCGCA
>JBDGYW010000073.1:0-15809 GCA_039588935.1 Gemmatimonadota bacterium
AGGGGTCGAGTGGATGCCGGGGAAGGCGAAGAGGCTGAGGGGGCACGGCCGCCCCCTCATCATCAGGTGCCGGGCGAGCCTGAAGGAGAGGACGTCGGCGACGGTTCCATAATGATCGTCGTGGCCACCGACGCACCGCTTGGCAGTCGCAATCTCACCCGGCTCGGCCGGAGAGCGCTTGCCGGACTCGCCCGTACCGGCAGCTCGATGACCAACGGATCTGGGGACTTCATCATATCGTTCAGTACGGTGCCGGTGTCTCACCGTGCGGCGGCCGGACCGGTGCCGAACGGCAAAATGAGCCCGCTATTCCAAGCCGTAATCGAGGCAACAGAAGAGGCGATCTACAACTCACTGTTCATGGCGACAACCGTAGAGGGACACCATGGAACCGCTGAGGCTTTACCAGTTGACTCTACCATGGCAATCCTCAGGCGTTATGGAGTCGTTCGGCCGTGACTACTCGCCCGGCTGATGCTGCACTCAACCTATCGAGGAACATCGATGGCTTGATGGCTCCGGCCCAATCAGCGATGCGGCAAGAGGCTCGGAAGCGCAGGGCAGTTGGAGAGGACGTGCTTGATCTGGCGTCTGACGAACCGAGGTTGGAGGTGCCCAGGTTGGTCGCAGATGCCGGCCAGAAAGCGATCCAGCAGGGCAAAACGGGACCCACCCCGAACGCAGGGCTCCTCGAGCTCCGAGTTGCGATAGCACGACATCTGTCACTATTGTCCGGTGGGCGGCCCGTAAACGCGGACAACATCATTATCTCGAATGGGGCCAGGCAATCCATTTTTGGAGCTTGCTTCTCGCTGTTCGATTCATCTGACGAGGTTCTCGTTCCTTCCCCCACTTGGCACTCAATACCCCAGGCTGTGCGTCTCTCTCGCGCCAAGCCGATCCTGATCGGGGGCGACATCGAATGGAGTTTCAAGGTGGGCGTCGATCAGCTGAATCGCGCTGCCACTCCCGACACCGCCGGCGTGGTCCTTTGCACACCAGTCAATCCTACTGGTGCGGTGTATACCAGGGCTGAACTGAAGGCCATCGTTGAGTGGGCGTTGGAGAAGGGTTGTTGGGTCATCGCCGATGAGGTCTGTCGTCGCATCCACTTCGGGTCCGGTGCGGCGCCATCGGTGCTGGATTTGCCGGATGAGCTGTTGGAGCGCGTGGTGGTGGTTGGTGGGGCAAGCAAGACGTACGCATTGAGCGGGTGGCGGCTGGGTTTTTCCTTGGCGCCGCACGCTGTCGTCAAGTCGATGACGGCACTGCAGTCTCACGTGACCGGTGGCGCCGCACTCCCGGCGCAATGGGCGTGTGTAACAGCGTATTCCGATGAGCGCGTTGAAGCCGACTTGGAGCGAATGATCGAGGAGATTCGTAGCCGTCGCGACCTCGTCGTGGCGCATTTTCGTCGGCACATGCCGGGGATCGAGTTTGTCGAACCACTCGGCGGCATCCACCTGTTTTTCAGGATCGAAGGCTGCTTCGAAGTTGACGTCGCATCAGCGACCGCATATTGCGAGCGTTTGCTGGTGGAAAAAGGAGTCTTGCTGGTACCGGGAGACGAGTTCGGAGCTACGGGCTGGGTTCGGCTTTCGTACGCGGTTCCGGAAAGGGAACTGCTGGGTGCGCTTGATCGAATCGGCGAGCTGACGGCAGTGCTTGCGCGTGGCCCCAAATAATGGCGGGGCGGCCGTTTCGTTGGTCTCAGCACCAGCAAAAGGAGCCGTGAACGGATCGGCCGGCAAATCGCGCTTGCGTTCCGATAAAACGACTCGAACACGGGGACGATTGTGAAAAGGTGGCCAATATTCTCTTCGCTTCTCATCGCACTCAGCTGTCCAGCCCTAATGACCGCTCAGGATCGGCTCTTGCTCCGCTATGATCCGCTGCACGATGTCACTATGCACACGCTGTTTCAAACGGTCGCCCGGATCGCGACAGGTGACGGGCGGGTGATCGAGACGGCCGATCTGGGCTCGATGCGCGCGGTTGCCTTGGAGTTGGCAGAGGGCGGGATTGTTCTGCATATGGCTTACGATTCCGTGCAAGGGCGAGTTCGTTCAGGTGGGGGTGAATGGAGGGAGTTTGATGTTCCCGGTGCGGATTCTGTGTGGGTTCAAGCCAAGGTTGATAGTCAGCTGCAGGTTTCGGCAACTCGGTCAGGATCACCGCTGCCGGCGGTCACCGGATTGCTGGACATCTTGACCGGCATTCCGGACCTTACTCTCCCGGAGCAGGCCGTGCGGATTGGTGGAGCCTGGTTGGTCGATTCCGAGCTTCCCGAACGAATCGCTGCTTCAATCCCACGAGAGGTCGGTGAGCTGCCCTCGATGACATTTTCGACTCGTATCACACTGGACAGCACGATACAGAGAACCCAGGATACGCTCGGGTACTTCACCGTGTCCGGTTACATACGGCCGACGGCTGAAGCCGACCTACGTGCCCTTGCGGCGGCAGGCCTCGCTGTGTCATCGGAAATGGACGGGCAGCTAGTGTGGTCGAGCGGCTGGAACGGATTCGTGTCGGGCGCCAACAGGGTGACGATGGAAATCTCAAAGAGCCGACAATCGGCTGCTCCGACAATAGAGAGACAGAAGCCGGAGTTGACGATGCACATCACTACACGGTTCCGGGTCCAACCGTAGCACTGTGAAACTCGCTCACCTCGGCGACGTGCACCTTGGATGCCGGCAATACCATCGCCAGGCTGCAAACGGCATCAATCAGCGAGAGGCTGATGTCGCCGTTGTATTCGAGAGAGCTGTCGGGGACATTGTGGCCGCCGAGCCCGATGTTGTGGTGATCGCGGGAGACCTGTTCGATTCAGTACGGCCCACCAACCCGGCAATCCTGCACGCATTCCGACAGCTTCGGAGGTTGCGGGCCGAGCTGCCGGACTCTCCGGTCGTCGTCATTGCGGGAAACCACGACACGCCACGCTCTACCGAAACGGGGACGATTCTGAAGCTGTTCGAGGCTATCGACGGCGTCTTAGTGGCAGCTCATGAGACACGTGAGTTTGTTTTCGAACGGCTGGGCTTGCGCGTCGTCTGCGTTCCCCATGCGGCACTGGCCGCAGGCCCTGATGCGATCCCGGTTCCACAAGCTGGTGCCGCACGCAATGTGTTGGTGATGCATGGCGAGATCGCGGGCGTCCTCAAAAGGGACACCTCGGCCCTCGAATACGGTGGAGTTGTCATCAAGCCGGATGATCTGCATGCAGAGCAATGGGACTACGTTGCCCTCGGGCATTACCACGTTGCGCGAGCAGTTGCTTCGAATGTTTGGTATTCCGGATCGCTCGACTACGTGAGTACGAACCCTTGGGGAGAATTGGTGGATGAAGAAGCGCAGGGCAGGCGGGGCGAGAAGGGCTGGTTGTTGGTCGAGTTGGGGAATGATCTGCAGGCGATCTTTCAGCCCGTGGCCCAAGAGCGCCGCATACTCGATTTGGAGCCGATCAAAGGTGGTGGCCTGGGTGCAGCTGAACTGGACCGGTTGATTTGCGACCGACTGCGACAGGTCTCTGGTAGCATCAAAGACGAGGTAGTCAGGCAACTCGTCCTCGACGTTCCGAGGCCGGTAGTGCGCGATTTGGACCATAGGCACATTCGAGAGATCAAGTCAGAGGCACTCCACTACAACCTCGACATCAGACGGCCTGCCACCGATAGGAGAGTGGGTGTCGGAGCACCGGGCCGGCGCCAGACTCTAACAGAACTCGTGGAGGATTATCTGGGACGTCGGCCACTTTCCGACGATGTTGATCGTGCCCAGCTGCTGGAGCTGGGCATCAAGTATATGGATGCAGTTGAGCGGGACCTGTTGGAGGAATAGGTGCAACTTCATCGGATCAAACTCGTGAACTTCCGCCAGCACGCGGACACAGAGATCGAATTTGGTCCGGGCATTACAGCGATTGTAGGTCCGAACGGCTCAGGAAAATCTACCCTTCTCGAAGCAATCGCGTGGGCCTTTTATGGAAACTCGGCAGCGCGCGGTACCAGAGACTCCATCCGCCGGCATCGTGCACCCGGACGGTCGCAGGTGCGGGTCGAAGTCGATTTTGGACTCGGAGCGCACGAGTACCAGGTGTCTCGAGGATTGTACAAGGCTGAGCTATTTCAGGATCGCCAGAAACAGCCCATAGCGGACAGTCAACAGGAGGTCAGCGGACGCGTCACCAGGGTGCTGGGGCTTTCTCGGGAGGAGTTCTTCAACACCTATTTCACGGGGCAGAAGGAACTCGCCGTGATGAGTGCGATGGGTTCTGCCGATCGGTCCCGGTTTCTCTCGAGAATACTCGGGTACGACAAGCTCAAATTGGGCCAGGACAAACTTCGCGAAGTGCGTACGCGCCGCCGGGGCGAGTTGGCGGGCTTGGAGCAGGGTCTTGCGAACGAGGAAGAGCTGCAGCGAGATCTGGACCAGGCTCGCCAGCGCTTGCAGGACGCGGCGACTCGAGCGTCATCTGTCAAGCAGGCACATGGTGCCGCGATACGATTGTTGGAAGCCAAGGGCCCGGCGTGGACCGAGATGGTCAAGGTGCGCGAGTCGGTGTTGTCGTTGGACAGCGAACTTCGGGTTGCTGAACGAGACGTGCAGGAAGCCAGGAGGGACTTTGAGCGGCTCGACAAGGAACTTGCTGAGGCACTCGATGCGAGAACCCAATTGCAGGGGATTGAGCCTGACCTCGCCAAGGTCGTTCCGCTCGCGGAGGAACTGGAGCGTCTCGAGCGAGAGGCCCAGGCAGCCGGGCGTCGGCGTGCACTTTCTGGCCAGGTGAGCGAAGTCCGCGATTTGCGTGACCGTCTGATCCAACAGTTGGAGGAACTGGGAGACACAGAGCGTGCAGCCGAACAAGCACGAGAGGCTCTCGCTCTGGTTCGCGAGGAACACCGCAAAGCGGAGGAAGATGAAGAGAAGGCGCGAACCGGATGGATTCGAGACAAGCAAGATGCCGAGACAAAACGTCAGTCGCTCCGCGACCAGTACCGCGATCTCCAGAAACATCGTGAAGGAGTCGTCGGTGCAGGACCGGAGGGTATCTGTCCGACATGCAAACGTCCTCTTGGCAGTCATCACGACTCTGCTCTGGAGGCGTTGGATCGCCAGCTCGAAGAGATTGAGATCGATGGCAAGTATTTCGGACGAAGGGTCGAACAACTTGCCGATGAGCCAGACGAGGCAAAGCAGGCAAAGCAGTGTACGGTGGACGCGGCAGGCCGGGTCGAGGTCGCGCTGCAGGACGTGGCGCGGTGCGAGGATCGGTCGAAGGAGCGTGGCCAGGCTGAGTCAGAATTCGAGCGTCTCGCCGCGCGTTTGAGCGAGCTGTCTGCAGAGATGGATGCGCTTCCGGAGGCGTACGACGCCGAACGCCACGACGATGTACGCACGGAACTCCGAGTGTTGGAGCCCGTCAAGAGGCGTGGAATCGAGTTGCAGGTGAAGGCTGAACGAGCAGAGCTGCTTGTTGCCGACGCAGAAACCGCAGAGAAGACACTCTCCGATCGTGAAGCAAGATTTGAGCGCCTCAAGCAAGCGATGGCCGATCTGGGCTACAGTGAGGAGGCCTTCACGATTGCCCGTACCGAGTACGAGATGGCTGAGGCCGCTGCACGCGAAGCGGAGATCGAATTGGCTTCGGCTGAGGCCGATCAGCGAGCGGCCTCAGCTGCGCTCGAGCTTGCAGAACAGCGCATCCGTGACCGCAGGGAACGAGCCAATAGTGCTGTAGCGGTCCGGCGGGATATCCGTCTGCATGATGAGCTGGACTGGGGTTTGCAGGATTTGCGGGCTGACCTAAACGCGTCGATGCGACCTGAGATCGCGGATCGTGCGTCGGCGTTCCTGGCTGACCTCACCGACGGACGTTACGGTCAGCTGGAACTCGACGAGCATTATCAAAGTCTCATAGTCGAAGATGGTGTGCCGAAGCTCGTAGTCTCAGGTGGCGAAGAGGATTTGGTGAACCTCGTAATGCGTTTGGCGATTGGGCAGATGGTTGCCGAACGCGCCGGGCAACCTTTGTCGCTGCTTGTGCTTGACGAGATCTTTGGCAGCCTGGATGAGAATCGGCGTGGTCTCGTTGTCGACTTGCTTCACAGACTGGGTGGGCGGTTCCCTCAGGTGGTGTTGATAACCCACATTGAGACTGTTGTAGACGGCGTGGATCGTGTGCTGCGCGTGGATTATGACCAGGATCGAGGGGCTGCGATGGTGACGGAAGACGGAGCTTCATTGGGGCAATTGGCATGAGTGTTGTTGCACAGAGCCTACGGGGTCCGAGACCTCCCACGGATTCCGATCTGTAGGCCTTGAACGTTCTTTTTTCGGACTCCTTTACAGATCGCTATCGGAGAGACGGACTCTCCGGCGTTCGCGTGCCAAAACTGAATCGACAGATTTGGAAGTACGCGATTCAAGATGCCGGCAGCGGCGCAATGCTGTGGTTTGACGAACGAAACCAATTGGTTGCATTCAACATTGCGCACCACTCTGGAGTGGAAGGTTGGATGGGTCCATTGGCGGTCAGACCGGACCGCCAGTCTGGGGGCGTCGGGAAGGTGATAGTAGGTGCAGCGGTGAAATGGCTCAGATCTGAGGGCGTCGGTACCATCGGGCTCGAGACCATGCCGCGCACAGTGGAGAACATTGGATTCTACGGGAGACTCGGGTTCGTTCCACGGCATCTCACCATTACGATGACCATGGATGCCGAACGGAAAGATGTGGTAGACTCGCTGGTGTGCTTGGGTGATCTCACGGACGCGAAACGAACCGTCGTGATGGACCAGTGTCGCGAACGTTTGAACGCTTCAGCCCCAGGCTACGATTTCACGCGTGAGTTCGTACTCACACATGAGCTAGCGATAGGTGACACGGTTGTGCTTGAGCGGGACGGCCAGGTAAGGGGATTTGCGTTGTGGCACTCGGCGCCACTAACGGGCGACGGGCAAGGCGATGAACTGCGGTTGCTCAAGATGTTTGCCGATTCCCCCGAAACGTTCGGGCAACTCGTGATTGCGACCGAACAGTGCGCTGTGGACGTAGGGATCCCACGGGTTGCGATTCGATGCCAAACGGAATATTCGGAAGCCTTTTGTGCGTTGGCTGATCTTGGATACTCGGTACGCTGGACCGACCTGAGGATGACACTGAAAGGATATCCGGAGGCACAGCTGCCTCACGGTGAAATACTCTTCTCAAACTGGGAGATCTGACTATTTCTGTTTGCCGTCCACGATCGCTTTGACAATCAGCAGCACACCCAGAATCAGCGGAATGTGTACCCACCCACTTGGGAGGGCCAAGACGAAGGCCAGTGTGGCCCAGACTACGAGGCAAAGGATTGCGGCTATACCGGGCAGGTTCATATCCATCCTCTCGCGAAAGTCCGTTCCTTGACGGCTGTTCGTGCCGTCCGCTAGATTAGCAATATATATGCGGGGCGAGGAGACATTTATTGAGCCAACAAGCTCGATAACGTGACCATTTGCTACCTTCTATGCCAGGCCCACCAAAAAGGGACGGCAAAATTGGCAGCTAGGGCACGGGCCTTACTGAATCGGGCTTCAATAAAACTCTTCGCTCCGTTCTGACACGGTCATGCGCGCCCGCGGGCGCGCATTTCTGTTGTACCGGTTTTGTTGGCTTGACGGACTTTGTTTGCGAGAATAGCGTTGCTAATTGGCGGAAGTTCGCGCATTCTTGCCACGGCCAAGAGCCGACATTCAAATTGGAGAATAATGGTGGCACGTTCAGGCCGTGCGGTCAACGGTCCGCACAGGGCATTTGAGGCCAGACATATCCGCGCCGTCGGGAGCGTCGAGGATGGGTCTCCGTTCCAGGACTATGTGCGTCGCATGTTGGTACATATTGGAGAGGACCCCGAACGTGAGGGCCTGCTAAAAACGCCTGCTCGAGTCGAGTTGGCGATCGAGAGATTGACACGTGGGTACCGAACGAGCGTTGATGAGGTGGTCAACGGTGCGATATTCGAAGAGGCACATGACAGTATGATCCTCGTTCGCGACGTTGAGATGTACTCGCTTTGCGAGCACCACATGTTGCCGTTCTTTGGTAAGGCGCACGTTGCCTATATACCCAAGGGCAAGATCATAGGACTGTCGAAGATCCCCAGAGTAGTAGATGTGTTCGCACACCGCCTGCAGATCCAGGAGCGCCTCACTGACGAGGTGGCGGATGCTCTGATGCGGGTGCTCGAGCCGCGAGGAGTCGGTGTGGTGGTGGAAGCATGTCATCTCTGCATGATGATGCGTGGCGTTGAGAAACAGCATTCCCAGACGGTGACCAGCTCCCTGAGGGGGTGTTTCCTTGCCGGCGAGACCAAGGACGAGTTTCTCAGGCTGGTGCACGGCGGCAGTTGGGTCGACTGAGTCATCTGACTTGGGCAAGTTGCCATGTTCATTGAGCTAGCAGAGTTGCTCCGGTGTCCCGAATACCATGAGCCGATGCCGTGCGTCGTCGCTCCTGACGAGATGGACGGCAGGAGAGTGGTCAGTGGAACGATCGGGTGTCCGGTTTGCGAAGTGGAGCACGCGATAGTCGAGGGAGTCGTCAACTTTGGCGAGGACCCTTTGTTGGGCACCGGCAGCCGCTCCGATGACCTGACGGTTGAGGAAACGCCTGATGCAGGACGCGTGCAGGCGCTCTTGAACCTCGGTAGTTCCGGCGGCTACGTGGTTTTAGTCGGGTCATGTACCCGGCTTGCCGAGGAATTGGCCGCGAGTACCTCACACGTTCACTTTGTCGGCGTGAATCCGCCACCAGGACTGCGCGAGACTGAGAGTCTGAGCCTGCTTCGCTCCCCAAACGTGATCCCCCTAAAGGACAACTCGGTTCGTGGCGTGTTGATGGGACGCGAATATGTCCGCAATCGCTGGATGGATGAAGCAGGCAGGGTGTCGGCGGAGGGCGGGCGTCTGGTGGCCGTCATCGAACAGATATCCGCAGCCGGCGTACTGCAACTTGCGGTGGGGGAGGGGATGTGGGTAGGCAAGAAGCAGAGGACGTAGCCTCCCCCCCAACGAAGGCTTCGTGTAGACACCGGAGTCTTATCCCTGATACATAGTCTCTATCAGGTCCTTGTACTTCTCTTCGACTACCTTGCGTTTGACCTTCAACGTTGGCGTCAGTTCGCCTGCTTCGATTGAGAAGTCGGTCGCGATTATCAAGACTTTCTTCGGAATCTCGTAGCTGGCTAGATCTCCAAAGCAGCCCATCACCTCAGACTCGATCTTCGTTACCACATCGGGATGATTGAGGAACTCGCCTGGATCCGTCAGTATGCCTTGCTCCGTCGCCCAGAGTTCGAGGCCGTCCACGTTCGGTACCACGAGGATCAGCGGGAACTTCCTCTTGTCGCCAACCATCACAGCGTTCAGGATGTATTTGTTAACCTTCACTCTGTTTTCTATAGGTTGGGGAGCGATGTTTTTCCCCCCCGCAGTGACGATTATGTCCTTCTTGCGGTCGGTGATCTTCAGGTAGTTGTCCGAGTCGAACTCGCCGATGTCGCCGGTGTGGAACCAGCCGTCTTCGTCGATAGCCTCACGTGTGGCTTCCGGTTTGTTGAAGTATCCAGCCATGACGTTGGGCCCGCGCGCGAGGATCTCACCGTCCGGGGCGATCTTCACGTCGACCCCTGGGATGACTGGGCCGACGGTGCCCATGTGTGGAGCATCCAGCGGGTTCACAGCTATGACCGGAGAGGTCTCTGTGATCCCGTATCCTTCGAGGATCGGGATCCCCGCTGAATAGAAGAACCGAGCGATCTCGGGATAGAGTGGTGCGCCCCCGGAAACGAAGAAACGGATCCTCCCGCCAGTTCGCGCCTGCAGTTTCGAAAAGACGAGCTTGTCGGCGACTTTTTTCTTGAGGGAGAGCGTGCCGGGCACCGGCTTCCCAGCCAGCGACAGTGCGGACCACGTATCAGCAGTGTTCCGGGACCAGTGAAAGATGCGTCGCTTGAGCGCACTGCCTGCGGTAGCATTCTCCAAGACCCTGGCGTAGATCTTCTCGAACAACCGCGGTACCGAGAGCACGATGGTCGGTCGAACCTCCAGGAGATTGGCCGGCACCTGGTCTATGCTCTCGGCATAGCTGATGGTGGCTCCCGAGTGGAGCATCACGTAATGGCCGGCCATCCGCTCGAAAGTATGAGAAAGAGGCAGTAGTGAGAGGCAACTGTCTTCCGGACCGATATCGAGAACCTCGAGGGCTGCCTCGACGTTGGATGCGATATTGCGATGCGTCGTCATCACTCCCTTTGGGTTACCTGTGGTCCCAGAGGTGTAAATCAGCGTTGCCAGGTCGTGTTGGCCGACTGCGCAAGCATCACGCTTGTAATCCGGGTATTTGTCCTCTGCGGCGGCGCCACGTTGCCAGAGTTCCTGAAGACCGATGACTCCTTCACCTTCTCCCGGAGCGTCGAAACAGATGATGTGCTTCAGATTCGGAAGTTCTGCTCGATTGTCGGCAATCTTCTGGTATTGCGTTCTGTCTGAAACGAATGTAGCGACCGCCAGCGAGTCCTTCAGGATATACGCGACTTGTCTGCCGGGAATCGTGGGATAGATCGGTACGTCAGCGCAACGGGCGGTTAGACACGCAAAGTCGGCAACCGCCCATTCGGGACGGTTGGTTGACAGAATCCCAACTCTGTCACCTGGTTGAACACCCAGTTCCCACAAACCAACCGCCGCGTGGTGCACCTTCCGGGCCAATTCTTGGTGAGTAACGTCGTGCCACTTTCCGCCTTGTTTGTAACGGAGTGCGGCACCCTTGGAGGAGTACCGGTCGATCGCCTCGAAGAACAATTGTGTCAGAGTAGTTGGAGCACTCACTGCAAACCTCCGGCCTCAGAATTGACACCCACTATGGCCCACTCTCAAACACTAGAATGAAACTCACCGGCGAACCTTCCACGGTATCACCGATAGCCGTAACAGCGACCGCGTGCACGACAGCGCTGTCCGTCAACGAGGAACCAGCGAGTCTACGCACCACAACATATGCCTGGTTCTCTCCGTCTGTGGTAACCGTGACAGAATGTGGATCGGGTCCAGGGACACTGTCACTCACCGTCAAGAAGAATCCTTGTGCGTCCAGGCTTGCGGGGAGTGGGTCGACAAGTGTGAAGGTCACCGCCTTGTCGGCAAGCGGTCTCACCACGGCCGAATCTGTCGTGAGGTCGATCAAAGCAATCATCAGGCGTGGTGATACGGCGGCATCCGACGCCATCGTGACTAGCGTGTCCCCGGCCGAGCGTATCGAGTCTGGCGCCCCGGTTACCCAAATGGTGATTGTATCGGAGCGCAACTCTTCGACTCTCGCTCGCACCCTCCCGCTACTTGGGGACAGAGCTCGTACGACGCCCGTGGTGCTGTCGATGTCAAACCCGATGTCCGGATCCCCACTGTCCGCGGCCAACTGTTCCCACACGATCATTGCATCCGAGACTGTGTCGCCTGCGGCATCGATCGCCCTGGCAGTCAACGTGATCGTGTCGTCTTCTTCCACGTTTCGTACCGGTTCACCGTCAATCTCGATCGCGATGGTCCTGCCGAGGTCACCGGTGATGACGGCGCACGCGGCGAACAACACAACGAGGGAGATCGGGTGCCTCAGGTCTCCTCCCCAACACCCAGGTCCGCTAGAGCCGTCTCTGCGTGCACTATCCACTTGGCGGCGTCGGGTCCGCGTGGCGGGCGAGCAAGGAAGGTCCGAAGGTGTTCGGCCGCCTGCCGGGATTCCCCGCGTCTCAGGAGCAGGAATGCCAGGCCATAGTGAGCTCCGGCCAGTGCCCCGTCGATCTCGAGCGCGCGGCGGTAGTAGCGGATGGCGTCGTCAGGACGGTGGGTCTTGGTGAACGCAATCGCCATGTTCTGCAGGATCCGCAGATCGTCGGGGTGGTCCCGAAGGGCCAGTCTGTAGGAAGTGAGCGCAGCGTCGAAGTCACCCTGGCGCTCCAACGCGAGTGCCTCGTTCAGATAGTCAAGGCGCTGCGGTTTGATTCTAGCGCCACTGCGTCGCCTGAAGAATTTCCAGAATGCCATTGCCAAGCCCAAGATAAGGGACCTGGGGGAGGGAGGCAACGACGCCCTTGGAATCGCTCGCTCCGCGTCTTCGGAAGTTCTAGCTATTCAATACCGACTCGTAGCTCTTTCCATCAGCAAGTGCATCGAAGATTGCCTCGAGGGTCTCCGGCGCACCGGCAATGAACCGACATTGCTGATCGGCGCTCGTGCGGCATTCCACTTCCATCACGGCCACAGGCACTGAGGACAGGCGCCCGAGAAAGTCGGTCAGAATTCCTGACGAGACATAACATGAAGGTTGCGGTGAACTCCCACCGGGCTCGGCTTCAGCCCAGTCCAGGGCCGTGATCATCAACGCACCCTTGCCCGCTTGCTCGATCGTGAGCGTTCCCCAACCCAACGCTTCGAAGAACGCGGAAAGTACCTCGCCCAATGTTGCAGCGTCTAGCTTGGCAGGGTCATCGACACCAGCAAAACCCGGGAGCCACGCGAGGAAACACTCGTACACCTGCTCGCCGGCAGCGCAGCCAGCCTTCTGCAGGTAGAAAGCGGCACGGTCACCAAGGTCGGTCCCCAGCGTGTGCCGCAGGTTGTGCAGGACTTGCTTACCCACACCGATAATGTTGTCGTTGAGCGTCACAGTTGTTGACATGGGATCAAGTCGTGTTGATGACGTGGCAACATAGGTCCATCCTTCCGCGCCGCGCAAG
The DNA here is from genome assembly GCA_039588935.1 of Gemmatimonadota bacterium. Classification (GTDB taxonomy): domain Bacteria; phylum Gemmatimonadota; class Gemmatimonadetes; order Gemmatimonadales; family GWC2-71-9; genus JBDGYW01. The sequence goes on from JBDGYW010000073.1 coordinate 12,782, forward strand.
TCTCAGCGGCTCTTGGCCTCTTCCTCAACCACCGCAATGGCAACGTCAACCAGTCGGTCGAGTTCTTCCGCCGAGGTCCTTGACAGCAATCCTTCACCCCAAGCCCCTTCGCGATTTGCATGTGCCTCGAGGAGGCGCCTTAGAAAGCCGACGAGCGCTGTTCGCTCCAGGTCCATGCGGCGCGTTTCCTCCGACGGTGCCGATTGCTGCTCCATGAGTTGCTCGAACCGATAGGCATTCCGTAGCATCTTTGCCGCAAGCCCAGCGACCATTTGTGTGAATCTCACATCGGCATCGGAGAACGCGGAGCCGTCACGGAAGGTCCGCATGAAGATGGCACCGATTGATGTGCCACGCCATGTGATCGGTACGACTGTTATTGTCTGAACGCGGCGATCTTCCAACAAACCCTTGACATGTTTCAGTGTGGGGTCCACTTGAGCATCGGGGATGTACACGGTCTCGCACGATTCGAACGCGCGCTTGAGTTCCGGGTAGCGGTCCAAGTCGACAATGTAGTTTCTTATGCCAGGGTCTTCGTATGACGCAACCAGTCGCGCCTTTTTGGTGCCACGCTCACTCAAGAAGATGGAACAACGGTCCAAGCCGAACGTCTCTCCCAACCTGCTGGTGATCTTTTGCAGAATGTCCACGAAGTGTAGGGTGCCTGAGATCTCTTGGAGGATATCGATTACGGCGAGGAGATGCTTCCGCTCGCGTTCCAGTTCTTGAATTTGTGCTTGTAGCTGTTCCAGATCGACCGTTTCGTCGACGACCGAAGGATCCGTCATAGTGGCTCTCGGGTATTAGGCTTGTGGTTAACTGAAGTCTGATGGCCTCGACGCCGGTACGTCAAGGGACTAGTATGCGGATTACAATGCCGTCATATCGGGAGGATTTCACTTTGCGCTACGCATTTGCATTGCTGCTTGTCTTTGCTCCGCTTGGAGCTCAGACACTCCCACCGCTTCCCAACGCAGTGCCGGAACTCCCGGGCGCAGGGCGCCCAATTGCGATTGAGGCCCACCGTGCCCGGCGGGCCGCGCTTCTCGATCGCCTCGGCGACGGTGTGGTGACGATTCGATCCGGAGTCCAGTTCGACTTGGACCAGCTGGTGCTGCAAGATCGGGACTTTCGGCCGGACGACTATTTCTTCTATTTCACCGGCCTCGAGGCCCCGAACGCCTGGCTGGTAATGGTGGCCTCCACTGAACAAGCTGATCAGGCAATTCTCTTCCTCCCACCGCGAAATCCCAGAGCGGAGCAATGGACAGGCAAACAGCTCGGTCCTGGCCCGGAAGCGGTCAGGCTCACTGGGGTAACCGACGTGAGGCCAATGATATCGGACAGTGTCGGCGCAGTAGTCGAGGCTTTCCTGAGCCACAGTCCGGGGCAGCTCTTCACGGTTCTGCGGCGCCGGGCACGAGTGCATCCCCTGGTGACACGGTGGGTTGGAAGTGGCGCTGACACCGTCAACATCGTACCGACGGTGGACAGCATGCGAGTCGTGAAGGATGAAGCGGAAGTCGCAGCACTTCGTAGGGCGATACACATCACAACGGAGGCTCACAAGGCCGCAATGCGAGCGGTACGCCCCGGTATGTACGAGTACCAAGTCGAAGCGATAATAGAGTACACGTTCCGGAACCTCGGCGCTGACCGTGTCGGATTTCCATCGATCGTCGGAAGTGGACCGAATACCACGATTCTTCATTATGATGTAAACCGCAGGCGTGTGGAGGACGGGGACCTTCTGTTAGCGGACATTGGAGCTGAGTGGGGGCAATACACCGCCGATGTGACGAGAACCTTCCCGGTGAACGGCCGTTTCACGGAGAGGCAGAAGGCGATCTACAACCTCGTGCTTGGCACTCAGCTGGCCGTGATCGACGCCATACGGCCGGGCGTGACCATGCGCGATCTCAGCATGGTAGCGCGCGCGTACATGGGGTCGAATAGTGGCGACCTGTGTGGCACAGTATTTCATACATGGCCTGGGACATTGGTTGGGCATGCGAGTGCACGATGTGGGTGATCGCTCGATGCCTTTGGAGCCCGGCATGGTGTTCACTCTCGAACCGGGGATCTACATTCCCGGTGAGAACCTGGGGGTGCGGATCGAGGACGATGTTCTGGTGACAGAGAATGGCTGCGAGGTTCTTTCGGACGGAGTGCCAAAGACCGTCGAGGAAATCGAGAGCCTGATGAACTCGATCTCCGCAAGGCTTACAAGGAGCGATCTATGAAACGCGATGAGGAACTGGAACTGGTTGAAGAAGACGATGATCTTGAGGATGAAGATCTCGAAGATGAGGAACTCGAGGAGTTCGACGAACACCCGCTCTCCACGGGAATCAGAGGCTTTGTCGCGGGGGTCCTCATTGGGGCCTTGGTTGGTGCCGGCGTAACCCTGTTGGTCGCGCCGGATCGCGGTGAGACGGTTCGGAAACGTATCGGCCGCAATCTGCGCGAATTCCAGGACGATGCGCGCGATCACCTGGACGATTGGCGCGGAGAAGCCAGACGGGAGGTCAAGAAGCAAAGGCGCCGGCTGAGGCGCAGGTTGAACCGGAGCAGGAGAGACTAGCTGCTACGCCGGATCTCCTCCAACAACTCGGTAGCCTTTTGCTTGTGCATGGGGTCGGAGACGTCAGTTACCGGCAAGTCAATCACGATCTGGAGTTCACGCCTGGCCTCGGCATAGCGCTCGAGATCGATGAAGACCTCGGCGAGTTCCAGATGGTGGAATAGATATTCGGGCTTGATTTCTGTTGCACGAACCAGATGGGCAACGGCTGAGTCTCGACTCGCTTTGTCCATGAAGCCGCCACCCATGAAGGTCTTGGCGAAGAACCGTGTAATGCCAGACAAACGGGTGACCTCAGCATGCCAGGCACCGATCACATGATGGGCTCCGTCGTGATACGGATTCAGCTCGATCGCCCGCGCCGCCTCGTCATAGATCTCACGGCCATAGCGAACACGCTCTCTGCCGCTTTTAGTGCGTGAAAGCCGGCCGATTGCGGAG
>JBDGYW010000074.1:0-17411 GCA_039588935.1 Gemmatimonadota bacterium
GGACAACCCCTATACATCCGAAAGGGCTCGCAGGGAACTTGAATGGCAACCGACTACACCGCCCGCAGAGGCGATAGAAAGGTCAATACGCTGGTTCAAGCGGCTGCGATGACAGGCGGTTGGTGAGGATTCACGCAGTGTAGTCGTTGCGGCATCCTGTTGACATCGAAACGAACAGGGCCCACTGTGTCCATAGTCCTACGACCGCCTCGAAAACCGGCTCCTCACCATGGAGACTCGCTTTGGATTTGTTCACGTTCATAGCCATTATCGTTGTCGGAGCCCCGATCGCTAAAGCGGTGGCAAAACGTATCTCAGGACAGCCCGTGTCCGGAGGCACTCAGCTGCGTGAACTGTTGGAGCTGACCGAACAGCGGCTCGAAGAGACCGAACATCGTTTGACGGAGACGACTGACCGGTTGGCTGAGATGGAAGAACGGCTCGATTTCACTGAACGCCTGCTCGCGCGCCAGAACGCCAGGGAGCAGTTGGGACCCTGACCTCATGTCGCACAATGCCGTTCAACAAGACCCGAGAATGACCGAATGACGCACCTGAGAACGACAGACCCAGAAATCTTCGAGCTAGTAGAGTTGGAAGAGACGAGACAGAGAGATAAAATCCGCCTGATCCCATCCGAGAACTATGCCTCGGCGGCGGTGCTGCAAGCTACCGGATCGGTCCTCACCAACAAGTACTCTGAAGGCTATGCCGGGAAGCGTTACTACGAGGGTCAAGAGTTCATTGACGAAATCGAGCGACTGGCGATCGAACGTGCCAAGCAGCTCTTCGGTGCCGACCACGCCAACGTTCAACCGTACTCGGGCTCGCCGGCAAACATGGCCGTTTACTTCGCGTTCTGCCAACCGGGAGACACTGTAATGGGGATGAGCCTTCCACATGGGGGGCATCTCACCCACGGGTGGAAGGTCAGCATTACGGGAAAGTATTATCGTGCAGTCCAATACACGGTCGAGAAGGAAACTGCCCTAATCGACTACGACAAGGTCCGCGACATGGCGCTGACCGAAAAACCGAAGTTGATCTATGCGGGCGCGACCGCGTATCCTCGGATTCTCGATTTCGAGAGGTTCGGTGAGATCGCAAAGGAGGCAGGTGCGGTCTTCGTCGCCGACATAGCTCACATCTCAGGGCTCGTCGCTGCCGGCGTACATCCGAGTCCTATACCGCACGCCGATGTGGTGAGCACCACAACGCACAAGATGTTGCGCGGCCCGCGCGGCGCAATGTTGCTCTGCACGGAGGAACACCAGAAAGCCATCGATAGGGCTGTTTTCCCGGGGCTTCAGGGTGGGCCGCACAACCATACGACCGCGGCAATAGCAGTTGCACTGAAGGAGGCTTCGACCCCCGAATTCAAGGCGTATGCCGCACAAGTCGTGTTGAACGCAAAGGCGCTCGCCGCAGCGTTGCTCGATTATGGTTTCGACCTGGTATCGGGCGGCACCGACAACCACCTGATCCTCATCGATATGACCAACAAGGGGCAGCCGGGCAAGGTCGTCTCGCAGGCCCTGAACAAGGCCGGTATCGTGTGCAACTGCAACACGGTGCCGTACGATCCCCGAAAGCCGTTCGATCCATCGGGTATTCGAATCGGGACACCGTCGATCACTTCCAGGGGAATGAAAGAGCCGGAGATGGAGCAGGTCGCAACTTGGATGAGCCAGGTGGTTGAGCACATCGACGACGAGAATCATCTGGCGAAGACGGCGGCAGAGATCGCGGAGTTCTGCAAGAGCTTTCCACCGCCAGGGTTGAGCTAAGGGAAGAACGTGGGTCGGCGGTGTTCGCGATAAACACGAGGGTGAAACCCATCCACTGAGGGGGGCTCCTGATGCCAACCTACGTTCTCGCGACGCGTCTGTCGCCCGAAGCAACCACCAAGAAGTTCCACCACTACGAAGAGGAAGGGCACTCGTGGTTCGACCTCGTCAAGAAAAAGTGTCCCGAGGTCAAGTTCCTCAACCACTACACCATTTTGGGCCCCTGGGACTACCTGGACATCTTCGAGGCGCCAAATGAGGAGGTCGCCGCAAAAGTTTCACTCATCACACAGTCTTGCGGGGCCTCGCGTGCGGAGAGTTGGACGGCTATTCCGTACAAGCAGTTTTCAAAACTGATGAAGGAGCTGGAGGACTAAGGGCAGAGTAGTCGAGGCAGGATCAGGCGTCATCCAGCTCGTTGATTATCACCGGTACCTCGCGGATGCTTGCGGCCGTCTGATATTCGTACGCGCTCAACACGTCTTCATGAACGGCTTCGTGTTGCCAAGTCGTGCCGTAGGGAACGTGAATTGCGTTGCCGCCTATCGTCGCCACCGGGAGTATGTCTGATTTCAGAGAATCCCCCACCATGACGGTGGTCGTGAAGTCGAAGTCGTTTCTCGATGCTATGGCTCGGTAGACAGATACCGACTTCTCGGCAACGATTTCCACTGCGTCGAAGAAATCAGCAAGCCCGGACCGCGCGATCTTCGATTCCTGGTCGAATAGATCACCCTTCGTCACCAACATCAGCCGATATCCGTCCGCGAGGCGAGCGACCGCATCTTCTGCATGATCCAACAACGTGACCGGCGCTTCCAGCATCTCCTTGCCAAAATCCAGCACGACGTCGATTTCGGACCCACCGATCCGACCTTCGGTCAACTCGATCGCAGTCTCGATCATCGACAGCACGAAACTCTTGATACCATAGCCGTAGTGCCGGAGATTGCGGATGTGATACGTTGAGAGCAGCGCTAGAAACCGATTCGTCATTTCGGCAAATAGGGGCTCGTTATGCCAAAGCGTGTCATCGCCGTCGAGTAGTACAGTTTCGATCATGCTCGAAGATACCGAGGAGAGCAACAAAGTGGCGTTCATGTATAGATTACTCCACCGTGACTGACCGAAGAAATTTCTTCTCCACACTATCAGCCGCCGGTGTCTGGCTCGCCCGGCCAAGGTGGCTGAGTCATGCTGGCACCGCCCTTCGAGTAGAGGCCAGTCCTACGGTATTCTTCTCGCATCCGGATGGAATGAAAAATCTGGTGCGCTTCGAGGTGAGCGGCATCGATGCACCGGCCGCACGCCTTCGCGTTTTTGACCGAAGTCGTCGCCTCCTTGGTACAGCGGGACTTCTGCGCGCTGGCGACCGTCTCCACGGCGAACTTTGGATGGAACTCGAAGACACCACCCGCGCAGTGTCTGAATTCGAGGCCCCAGGTGTGCGTGGGCCCTTCCGCACGACGCATAGACTCGTACGGGGACGCCGATGGACCATTCACCTCATGACGGTTGCGGACCCAGGCGTGGTTGCGGGCGCGTTGGCCGGATTGCGGCCGATTCACCGAGCGGTACAGACCGCGATCTATCGTGAATCCTCCGTCACTGTAAATCCGCTTCGAATTTCCGGCTTGTCACGACTCGAGCACGTTCCCTTTCTGCGGATGGCGGAACGAGCACTCGAGATCGAACAAGACTGCGCGATCCCGGTGGGAACCGCGGCATACCTCCCCCTGGGGGCACATCTACCAAGAACCGGTGCTATGGCGCTCGCCGGAGCCGGGGTGCGCATTCTGCTCAAAGAGCAGTCAGGCGATGGACCATACGAATGGTGGGAAGTCCCCGGAGGATCGCGGGTCCTCGTCGTTTCGGTGCCAGACGGCGGCAATCCGCGGGCATTGGGCTTTGATCTGAACCAAAACGAACTGACCGGACGCGTGGAGGACTGGCTATCGTCAACCGCGCTTCGCTTCTCACCGGACGACACGATAGGGACTGCCGTAGTAGTGAACTCCGACGCCGACGACGCCCTGCCCACCACGCTCGAAACCGTGGCCACCTGGAACGCGAGGTTCGCGTACCCGCGTGTTGTCGTTGGGAATAACACCGAACTCTTCGAGGAGATGGAAGCGCGCACCGCGGGCCCTGCCGTAACCGCGCCGCATGCGATTCACCGACCGCAGACTAGAACCGGACACGAACTGGTTGCCCTCGCGGAGGCGCGGGCGAACCATACAGTTCAGCGCATTCTCGATCTCGGGCGAGTGCTTGGTGGTGCTGTCGAGCCTGGAGCACCAAGTCTCGAGACAGTGGCAGCATATGTTGCAACTGCGGTTGCCGGGACCGTCGTATTCAACTCATCGCCCTACCAACACTCCGACCTCGCACGCATGAGTGATGGCAGCGAGCGTTTGGCCACGAACGTGCCAGGCCTGGGCTACGCATTCTTTCCCGACGAGAGCGTCACGGGTCAGGCCAGTAGTTGGGAGACCATCGGACAGATGTATTCGGCTGAGGGGGAGCAACTTCACGTAGCGATAGACAGAGTGTCAGGAGCGATAACGTCGTTGGTGCAATTGACGGACGGGAGGGAGTGGGTGCGTCCTGACTCCGACGGATTGAATTCTGTCCAAGGCGCTCGCCTGCTGCGCGTATCGGCTGAACGGCTCGCGGGTGTTGCGACGCGACTGATGGTCTGGCGCAGAGCGCCGAATGTCGGAGCTTTCACCAGTACCCTGACTCTCTACGACGAGCTGCCTTGGCTCAGTCTGACCAACGAAACCGAGTCGCCCAATCCTCAGGAGGTGTCTTACCTTTTCCATCTCGCATCGAGCGAGCCAGAGATATCCTGGGAGGTTCCGGCTGGATACGATACCGCACCTGTGCCGGTATCGCTTCTCGAGCACCTGCGTTGGATTCGCCTGGCAGACCGGGATGCAACGCTGATGTTCCGCGGCTTCGATGCACCCATGGCTTCTGTCGATACCGAGGGAACCCTCACCAGTCACGCTCCGCACGGTATCTCACGCTACCGCCTGGCACCGTTGCCCCTGTATTCCAGTCAGGACATGCCCTGGGTTTTTGGATGGGATTCCGAGCCGATGGCGACCGCCCGTGTCGAACCCAACGGCAGCGATGTGTTGCCGCGATTCGGCTCAATGCTCACCTTCGAGCAGGTTGGAGTAACGGTTCTGGGAATGCAGCCGGCTTCGGACGGCTATGGTGCCATTGTCTACTTGCAGGAAACGCTTGGCGTCTCGAGAACCGTGTCAGTTGGCCCTGGGATCCTGCGATTCAGAAACGCAGAGACTGTCGACTATCTGGAACGCTACTTGGAACAGGTCCCTCTGGATTCGGACGGAACGATCCAGCTGCTTTTGCCGGCAAGTTCCGCTGTCGCGGTGAGGCTTTCGGGATTGGAGCTGAGTTGACCTCAATACGAGTGACTGGTCGACCGTGAGGGACGTGGCCCGGAGGTCCGTGCCGACAGGCATTGCACTAATTCTGGCACTCACGTCGTGCTCCTCACCGCCACCAGCCGCAGCCCACATTCCGATGGACTGGCAACCTTTGATCTCCGCGAACCGCGACTTGCCATCGGGTGTCAGAGCTTATTCGGGCGTCAATGATACGCTGCCGCTTCGGGCGTGGTTCGTACATATCGACGAACAAGATCCAGCAATCACAACCCGAGTGGTGATGTCGGACGACGAGAAGGACAACCGCGAGACGGTAACCAGCTTTGCGCGCGATTTGGACGCGTGCGTTGCCGTCAACGGCGGGTACTTCAACATGAGCGCGACACCGGCAAGGCACGGCGGATTGCTGCTGTCAAACGGAGTTTTGCTCGAGCCTGCCACTCACATTGTGACACGTGACTCTATCCGGTACCCGGCGGTACGTGCGGCCATCGGTTTCGCGGAGGACGAGGTACAGATCACCTGGGTGACGACGTTGGAACGCGTGGTCTACGCGTGGTCGGCCCCTCCCACCCACCAACCGGGTCGGCCGGCGGATTCGTTGGACTACAGATCGGCCATCGAATGGGTCGTGCGGGACGCCCTGTCAGCCGGACCTGCCTTGATGGTGGGTGGAGAAATCCAGATTACTTCAGATGAAGAGGTCTTCTTTGGATCGTCGATACCCGATGTTCACCCCCGTTCCGCGGCGGGCATGACTGCCAACGGCGCCCTTATACTCATGGTGGTGGACGGCCGCCAGGGCGCAAGCAGGGGCGTTTACCTCGAGGAGTTGGCTCTGCTGATGCAAAGCGTCGGTGCGGTGAAGGCCCTGAACCTGGACGGGGGCGGGTCGTCAGCGTTGGTTGTGAACGGCACCCTCCTAAACCGGCCTACCGGCGGCACAACCGAGCGAGAAGTGATGTCCGCGCTTGTGACAACGTGCCGGTAGGCGCTATCGAACAGCTGCCAACTGGTAATCCGGCAAAGCGCCGGGCTCGACGTCTGCATCGGCGAGGCGGTCGCGGAGGTCTTCGTTGACCGGCAGTATCATCAGTGGGGTGTGCCACTTCACTGCCGAGCGTGTGGACGTGTCTATCACCTTCCCTTCCTCGATCGCACTCGTGGCGTCTGCTAGCGCAATTCCCGAGACAGCCTTGCGCATCGCTGCGTAGGATCTGGCATCCTCGGGATGCACAAATACCAGATGGCGCCGGCCCAACGCTGCCATGTAGTAGTGAGCGGGCACAAACATTATTCCGTCCAAGCCGACCCGCTCGCACATAACAACCATCAGCGCAACGATTTCTGCCAGCAGGCCCAGGCCCGGGTGCTCTTGCCCAGGAAGCCGAGGGCGATTCGTTGTGAACCTTTTTCGAGGGTTTTGGAGCAAAAGCCACTCGGCGTAGAGCAGGTCCATGCCAGCCATGGTAGTCCTGTCACGGCGGACCCGGAGCTCCATGAGCAACTCTTGCTGCTCCGCGTCACCATACATTCTGATGGTATGACCCAATGACGATGCCAAGTGGACTGTTACTGAGGGATGCGCGAATCCCATTCCGCGCACCTGATTCAAGATGCCTAGTCGCTCGAGTGTCAGCTCAATGCCATGCCTCGAGTACTCGCCGAGCACCTTGGTATCGCGGCTTTCCGGAGGCACGATCAGCTGCATGTCATCTTCGTTGAGCGTCCAATCGGCTATTCCAGTCGGACCCGGATTTGACAGTGACTTTGCGGACGCTTCACTTTCGAGCCGTCGAAATCGTCGGACTATCGCGTCCACGTCTTCGGTGGGATCGAGTTCCGCACCGGACAACAGCCAGGCAAGCGACCTTGCAGAATGACGCCAGGCTTGGTCCCCATAACCACCACCCAGAAGAATCACGGCTGGAATCGGCCTTCGTGATTTCCGTATCGTGGTGATCACAAACTTGTCTCGCCGCAACAGACCAGCGGCAGAGATTTGCCAGTTGCCCATCCGATCTTCAGATGCAACATCGACCCCTGCGATGAAGACCATGAGCCCCGGCCGATGAGACTTGAAAACAGGCAGCAGCCCTCGCTCGAGGACTTCGAGGTATTGATCGTCCGACACATCCGGTCCAAGTGCGATCTGCGTATCTGCCACAGCCGACCGTGAGTCCCAGGACTCGTTGTGTATCGAGAAGGTATACACAGAGGGATCATCGGCGAACGCAGCGCGCGTCCCGTTGCCGTCGTGTAGATCGAGATCGACGATCAATATTGGTTCATCGAATCGCCTGGCCCGCGCCCATGCAACCGCGATGGCAACATCGTTCAGAATACAGAAACCGAGGCCTCTGTCCGGAAGCGCGTGATGGAACCCACCACAAAGGTTTACCGCGGTTCCGCCCGTTCTGAGCGCAAGGCGTGTTGCCTCGATCGTCCCGCCGGCCGTTATGCGTTGCCCATCGACGAATGCCTGCCACTGGTCCTCATCGGTTCGGAACCCAAGAACCGCCTCCATCGTCTCGGGCAGATCGAAGCTGTCGAGGTAGTCGGATGTATGTATGCGTGAGATCTGTTTGAGCGATGCGGAGATCGGCCGCGCAAGGTCCGAGGTGCCTATCAACCCTTCGTCATACAAGAATGCAAGGATGCGCTGCCCGCGCAGCGGATCGAATGGAACTCCCGGGAGAACGTATTCGTACGCCGGATGGTACACGAAACTTGTGCGCGCTCCGCCCAACAGTCTTCGCGTTCTTCTGAGCGCGCGGCGTCCAAGTCTCCGGAGCATGCCCATCGTAACAATTTAGTGCCACTGTGGAACTGTCGGCGTGCATTTGGCGTTATGATTGATGAGAGAAAGTCCAGGATTGATCGATTAGGAGAGAAAACAATAGATGTTGATTCTCGATCTCGTCCGCGGTTTGGCCTTTGGCCTGTTTGTGATTTGCGCTCTCGTAGCATTCGGATCTTGGGCAGTCATGACACGCCGTATCAACCCATTCAGCAAGGCTGGCCAGACAACCCGCAGACTCACCGACCCGGTTCTGGAGCCGGTTGAGCATTGGCTCCGAAAACGCGGTGGCAATCCACGGAACGCCGGCTGGTGGATTCTGGGTGGTAGCGTTGTTGGCGGTATCGTCGTTGTCACACTGACGCAGTGGATCGTTGTCGAGGCAGCGAGAGTCCGGTTCGCAACTTCAGCAGGTCCACGAGGCGTGGTCCGGCTGATGATTGCTTACACCGGCAGACTTCTGATGATCGCATTGGTGGCACGGGTCATTGGATCGTGGTTTGGAGTGGGCCGATTCAACCGCTGGATGCGCCCGGCTTACTTGCTCACGGATTGGATTGTCGAGCCTCTCAGGAAGATAGTACCGCCAATTGGGATGATCGATATCACTCCACTGGTAGCATGGTTTCTACTCATGATCGTTCTGAATCTCGTACTCGGTTTCGTGTGACGAAGCGGGTCATTCTCTGGATTCAAGTACATCCCCGAGCCGGCAAAACCGAGGTCGTCGGCTGGCACGGCGATGCCATCAAGATCAGGCTCAGAGCTCCGCCGGTCGACGGAGCTGCCAACGAGGAGTTGATACGGTTCTTGTCCAAGACATTCCATGTTCCGCGATCGGCCATTCACATTTTGAGTGGGGCGACGGCCCAACGAAAACGCATCAAGGTTGAAAGCATTGACAGGACGGACTTGAAGGCCGCCCTGGGCATCTGAGACGGGAGACCCTAACACAAAACAACCCCCCCAAGCCTGCGTCAATCTCCCTTTCAGCATTGAGCCGGCCGACATACATTTAAGGCCACAATCGTGTCACGTGGTGAGTTGCGGCCTATTGCAGCCACGTTAAACAAGTCGCTAAAAAGCCTCCTCCGGAGCCTTGGGCGACGGGGGAGCTTTTTTTGGGTGAGTGGTGAGTTGGAAAAGGGAGGCAAATGCCTATGAACCGGGCAGAACGGGCAGTTTGGCTGAGAGAAACGATCGAACGGCGGATCCTCGTGCTCGACGGCGCGATGGGAACGATGATACAGGATTACGAGCTGGCCGAAGAAGATTTTCGTGGCGAGCGCTTTGCGGATCACGCCCAGCCCCTCAAAGGAAACAACGACCTGCTGTCGATCACTCGACCCGATGTGATCGAAAAAATCCACACCGCCTATTTCGAAGCCGGCGCAGATGTTGTCTGCACCAACAGCTTTGGTGGCTCAGCGATTTCCCAGGCTGATTACGGAACCGCAGGTATTGCGCGGGAGATCAACCTCGCTGCCGCTAGCTTGGCGCGCGAAGTTGCGCGCCAGTATACAGCCAAGAATCCGTCCAAACCCAGGTTCGTTGCGGGAAGCATAGGACCGACCAACCGCACGGCTTCGATCTCCCCGGACGTGAACGATCCGGGAGCCAGAAACATCACATTCGACCAGCTCGTGGCTGTGTACGCCGAGCAAGCAGAAGGGTTGATCGAAGGCGGAGCGGATCTTTTGTTGGTCGAGACGGTTTTCGACACACTGAACTGCAAGGCCGCCCTCTTTGCGCTAACAGAAATTCTGGATGGACGTGGGGAGCAGATCCCTATCTGGATTTCGGGGACCATCACAGACGCCAGCGGCCGTACGCTCTCCGGACAGACAGTTGAGGCGTTTTGGCATTCGATTCGGCATGCCAGCCCCTTCTGTGTGGGTTTGAACTGTGCCCTTGGCGCTGAGGAGTTGCGCCCCCACATGGAAGAGCTATCCGGGTCTTGCGACGTGCTCGTCAGCTGCCATCCCAACGCCGGTCTCCCCAACGAATTGGGCGGATACGACCAGGCACCGGAGGAAACAGCGGAGATCCTGGCCGGGTTTGCGCGGAGCGGATTCCTCAACATCGTGGGAGGGTGCTGCGGGACCACACCTGCGCACATAGCTGCCATTGCTGAGGCTGTCGTTGGTGTTCCGCCTCGAGAGGTTCCTGACATAGAGCCTTTCACGCGCCTTTCAGGGCTCGAATCTCTGACAATTCGGCCTGACAGCCTCTTCGTCAACATCGGCGAACGGACCAACGTGGCGGGTTCCGCGAGGTTCAAGAGACTCATCGCTGAAGGAGACTACGAGACAGCTCTCGACGTCGGCCGCCAGCAGGTGTTGAACGGCGCGCAGATGATCGATGTGAGCATGGATGAGGCAATGCTCGACTCAGAAACCGCGATGGCGCGGTTCTTGAGCCTGATCGCATCCGAGCCCGACATAAGTCGTGTACCGGTCGTAATCGACTCGTCAAAATGGTCGGTCATCGAGGCGGGATTGAAGTGCCTCCAGGGCAAAGGTGTGGTGAACTCGATCAGCCTGAAGGAGGGCGAGGCCGCCTTCATCGAACAGGCCCGGTCGATCAGGAGGTACGGAGCGGCAGTGATCGTGATGGCGTTTGACGAGGTAGGCCAAGCGGACACTGTCGAGCGAAAGGTCGAGATTTGCACACGGGCCTACGGAATTCTCACCGAACAGGTTGGATTCCCACCTGAAGACATCATTCTCGACCCCAACATATTCGCTGTGGCGACCGGAATAGCTGAGCACAACCAGTACGCCATGGCGTACATCGAGGCTTGCCGCACGATCAAAGAGACGTTGCCACGAGCACTCGTGAGCGGTGGCCTCAGCAACGTGTCGTTCTCCTTCCGAGGAAACAATGTGGTTCGCGAGGCCATGCATGCATCGTTCCTGTACCACGCCATCAACGCCGGATTGGACATGGGCATAGTGAACGCTGGGCAGCTCGCCGTCTACGATGATGTCCCTGAGAACCTGCGCACGGCCGTCGAGGATGTTCTTTTCGACCGCCGGCCCGACGCGACGGACCGCCTGGTCGAGCTGGCAACCAACTTGAAGGACAAGCAGCAGGAGACGCGACTGGATCCGGAATGGAGATCGCTTCCGGTCGACAAGAGACTGGTGCATGCTCTCACAGAAGGAATCCTCGACTTCATCGAGGGGGACGTGGATGAAGCCCGGCAGAATGCCGCGCGACCTCTCGACGTAATCGAAGGCCCCCTGATGGAGGGCATGAACCGCGTCGGCGACCTGTTCGGCTCCGGAAAGATGTTCCTACCGCAGGTGCTGAAGTCGGCGCGCGTGATGAAGAAGGCAGTCGGCTACCTGACTCCGTTCATCGAACAAGCGCAGGAGAGCGAAGGCGGCGTTCGAAAGTTCGAGGGCAAGCTCGTCCTCGCCACCGTCAAGGGCGACGTCCACGACATCGGGAAGAACATCGTGGGTGTCGTTTTGGGTTGCAACAACTTCGAAATCCTGGACCTCGGCGTTATGGTGCCGGCGGAGAAGATCATCGAAACGGCTCGTCAGGAGCGAGCGGACGCGGTCGGGTTGAGTGGGCTGATCACACCCTCCCTCGACGAAATGGCTCACGTGGCCCGGGAAATGGAGCGCGCAGGACTGGATATCCCCGTCCTCATCGGCGGTGCCACCACATCCAAGATTCACACTGCGACGAAGGTCGAGCCTCAATACGGTGGTCCATCGGTTCACGTGCGTGATGCATCTCAGAGTGTGGGAGTAATCAGAAACCTTCTGAGTTCCGAAAAACGAGGCGGCTTCGTTGACGACGTTGGGAAGGAGTATGCCAAGATCCGTCTGTCGCGCGCCGCACACATGAGCGTCAAGACGATCGTGCCGCTTACTGAGGCGCGTGACAACAGGCTCCAAGTCGATTGGAAGGGCTACGCACCGCCGCGTCCCCGGAAACTCGGCGTGGAGGTCTTCGACGACTACCCGATAGAGGAGCTGGAGGAGTACATCGATTGGCGTCCGTTCTTCAAAGTGTGGGAGTTGAAGGGTAGGGTCCCCGACATCTTCGATGATCCCAAGTCAGGCGACGTGGCCAGAAAGCTCTACGATGACGCACTGGAGCTGCTCGATCGAATCGCGAGCGAACGGCTGCTTACCGCGAAGGGGACGCTCGGCCTGTTCCCCGCCAACACAGTCCGTGAAGATGATGTCGAGATCTATGCGGACGAAGAGCGGCAAACGGTGCGTACGGTCGCCCATCACCTCCGCCAGCAAATCCCCAAACCACGAGGGCGCCCGAACCGGAGCCTCGCAGATTTCGTGGCTCCGAAGGTCACCGACATACGCGACTATGTGGGTGCGTTCGCCGTCACGGCGGGTTTCGGCATTGAGGATCTGTGCGCCGAATTCGAATCAGATGCAGACGATTATCGAAGCGTGTTGAGTAAGGCCTTGGCGGATCGTTTGGCTGAGGCATTTGCAGAACAGCTTCACCAGAGAATTAGAAAGGAGTTCTGGGGCTACGCTCCCGGTGAGGTCCTCGCAAACAAAAACCTGATCAGGGAAGAATTTGTCGGCATCCGCCCCGCCCCTGGGTATCCAGCCTGTCCGGATCACAGCGAGAAGGTTGTGCTCTTCGATCTCCTTGACGCAACGAACAGTGTCGGCATTTCCCTGACCGAGACGTGCGCCATGTACCCCGCGGCATCAGTAAGTGGTTGGTACTTCTCGCATCCCAACTCCGCCTATTTCGGCCTCGGCCGGATTGGACGTGATCAGATCGAGGACTACGCGGTTCGCAAGGATATGGACATCGTGGAAGTCGAGCGCTGGCTGGCACCAAATCTGGCCTACGAGCCCCAATCTCCCTGAGTTGCGTTGGCGCTGATCTGCGAAAAAGATCGCGGAGAATCTCACGGCTTTTCATTTGCGTAATGCTTTGGGTTGCGGCTATTGTAAGGGTCCAGACGTTACTAGGCATCACAAGCGGGCCGCTTCCGCTTGGCGGAAAGCGATGAGCTGGTTGCTGCAAAGGAACCGTACTGTGTACCCGGGGGTTCAATTGGGGGAAACTCTCAACGGTCAGGTGGAGGAAGTAAATGAAGCAACGGCGAATAGCCATCGGTATCACGGTGGTCTTTGTGGCCTTCTTCTCAGGTGGTTGGCTGCTGCAAAGACCCGCCACACAGCGTGCCACCAGCACCAATAAGGAGCAGCTCTTCGAGGAGATTATCGCTTATGTGTCGCAATACTATGTCGACACACTCGATGCCGGTGACCTCTACGAGTTGGCGATTGAGGGAATGCTCGAGCGCCTCGATCCGTACACGTCGTACTTGCGGCGCGAGGGTTACGAAGAATTGAGTTTGAGTACCACGGGCAACTACGGTGGCGTTGGGGTGCGAATCGAATCCCGCGACGGATGGATCACCGTTGTCGGCCCGTTGCCAGACACACCGGGCGACCGCGCCGGCATCGTGGCCGGCGACCTCATTGTCGAGATCGAGGGCCGTTCGACCAAAGACTGGCCAAGTCAACAGGCCGCCGACCTGATGCGGGGCCCGCCGGGCACGGACGTCAGCCTGAAGATCGCGCGGGCAGGTATCTCAGAGCCATTGGACTTTGTCATAACCCGAGCGCGGATCCATGTGAACTACGTCGAGGGCAAGATCAATGTAGCTCCAGGCATCGGATACCTTAGCCTCACCTCGGTAAGCCAGACCGCGGCGCAGGAACTCAGCGATGCCATAGAGCAGCTTCGCAGTCAGGGCGCAAGAGCACTCATTCTGGACCTTCGAAATAACTCGGGTGGAATCGTACAACAGGGCGTCGCTCTTGCAGACCTCTTCCTGGACCCCGGCGAAGTCGTTGTCGACATGCGCGGTCGTGCCCCAGGAGAATCGCATACTCTAGGAACGTCGCGCCCAGAGCGTTGGCCGGATTTACCGCTGGTAGTGCTCATCAACCGCGGCACTGCAAGCTCCGCCGAGATCCTCGCTGGTGCTCTTCAAGACCATGACCGCGCATTACTTCTTGGAACGCGCAGCTTCGGAAAGGGCGTGGCGTATAAGCTATTCGAGCTCTCTGCGACCGAAGCCGTGACCGTTACCACGTCACGCTGGTTCACGCCAAGCGGCCGTTCAATAGACCGCCCGCAGTACAGATTCGAGCGGGGTGGAGTCGTCGCCGGACAACGCGCAGACTCCGGTGCGGCAACTGCTGATTCGCTGGTCTTCTACTCGGATGCCGGGCGGCGCCTCGAGGGCGGTGGTGGCATTCGTCCCGATATCGAACATCCAGACACTCTTACCAGCGGCGAACAGCAGTTCGTCCGCGCATTGGGCGGGGACATTCCCAAGTACACCGACGCTCTCGCTCGCTACGCGCTCGACATCAAGGGTGCAGGCTCCATAACTGGCGAGGATTTCACGGTATCGGAAGCGATGCTCGCTGAACTCTTGAACCGCGTCCGTGACCGTGGTGTCGAGTTGCCAGATTCTGTCTGGGCCGGCGCCAGCGCCCTCGTCGGCGGTCAGCTCGGCTTCGAACTCGCGCGCTATGTCTTCGGGCGCCCGGCCGAACTCGCTCGCCGCGTCCGCGAAGACAACCAGGTGGCTGCCGCAATCACACTGCTCCTCAACGCCTCAACCCAAGAAGACCTTTTCGCGGCAGCACGCGAGCAATAGGCGCTGCCACATTCGTGCGCTGAGACGCTACGCTGCCTCGAGCAGCGTGGCGTCTTCTTGTGTACTCCAACAACACTCTGAGGTGGCTCTTTCAGGGAATCAGGCATCCTCTCACGCACTTGACTTTATGATGCAAAGTACTTTACATTGATGACGTGAGAGACGAGAACAGATACAGTGTTGCAGAAAGTGCCATCCTGGCAATGGCTTTCATTTCTGCGGTCTGCATGGTCTTCAACATGGTGGCAATGCCGATCTTCCAGAATGAACTCTTCGTGCAGCACGACCCAATAATTGCGGTGGGGTGGGTGATGCTGGGCGGGTTCGGCTTGGTGCTGATCTTCAATATCGCCTACGTGACTCGGATCATCATCCTGTTTCATGCACCCGGGTCCCAGAAGCAGAATCACCGAGGATCGGAGCCCTTCGGTTCGGGAATGCTGGCGTTGGGCATCGTTTGCATCATTCTGTTGGCCGGCGCAAAGGTGATGGTTGACGAAATCGGGCGAGAGGTATTGCTAGGATGGGAGACAACAGGAGAGTGGGTCATACTTTACGTCTGTTTGACGACGCAGCTGACGTTCAGCGTTATCGCGACAACGCGGCTAGCATTGTGGCATCAGCCGGACCGGGCCTAATGGCTTTGACAGACGGGCAACCCGTTTTTGAAGCCAAGGCAATGGAGTCGACGCGACAGTCAGACAACAGGTTAGAAATGCTCGAATCTACCCAAGAATTCCGATGCTTCGAATGCGGACGGCCGTTTCACTCGCTGCGTGCGTTGCACTCTCACGAATCCCTAACCGAAGTGCGGACGATCACGAACCGCCTGTGCTCTGAAGCGCCCGGCCGCTGCAGGCCGAATCGCATTTCGGGCAGGTGTGAAACTCACTCAGAAGAAGCGCGCCAATTGGTGCGAGATAGGCAGCGCCTACGCTACGTCGCAGCGGGCAAAAACATTCCATTGCCTCTCAGGACGAAAAAACGGCGGCCTGCCTTGGCGCGGCTCGTTGAAGCGTATGAAGGATAACTGTTCGCTCCTGGGATGATAGATCCCACAACCGAACACAGCTTCCATCTCAGGCAGCAATCATCACACCAGTAACACCTTATCTGACAATCAGTTACGCTCGTCAATCCACGTGGCATGCGCGTTGCGAATGAAACCCATAGCAGCTACCGCTCGTCAATTACAATGTTGGTAGGCTAGAAGGGGGATCGTGGCCGTGGACATAGCAAGAGAGCCACCACCGAAAAGAAAAAAATACATACCGTGGGGTATCGCGCTCGTCGCGATAGTCCTCACGACTATTGGGTTGTCCAGACTCAAACCGGCGGCCCCTACGGTAGATCGAGCTACTATTTGGATGGACACGGTCGAACAAGGGTTGATGTTGATCCGAGTACGCGGGCCGGGAAACCTGGTACCTGAACAGATTCGCTGGATTCCTGCCGAAACCCAGGGAAGAGTTGAGCGGAAGTTCGTACAGCCCGGAAATAGGGTAACGGCCACTACGATACTCGTCGAGCTAAGCAATCCAGACGTGCAGTTGCAGTTGCTCGAATCACAGCGCCAGCTGTCTGCAGCGCACCAACAATTAGTGATGCTCAGATCCACGCTTCAGACCCAACGCCTCAATCAGGAAAGCCTCATCGCACAAGTCCGATCCCAGTTTCTGGCTGCGCGGCGCAACGCGGTGGCCCTTGCAGATCTGGCCACCAAGGGTGAGGGATACGTATCCGACGCAGAGCTGCAGACGGCTCTCGAGCAGGAAGAGGAGTTCGAGACGCGCGTGGACCTCGAGGCACAGCGCCTCGAGATAATGCAGCAATCCGAAGAACCCCAACTCATCGTTCAGCAGGAGCAGATTGAGCGTCTCACGGGTATCGTCGAGTTTCAACAGCAGCGGATCGCATCCATGCAGGTCCGTGCGGGCATCGATGGGGTCCTTCAGGAGATGGACCTTGAAGAGGGTCAGTGGGTGATGAACGGTCAGACGCTGGCCCGGGTAGTCGTGCCGGAACTCCTCATGGCCCGGCTCCGGATCCCGCAGACTCAGGCGCGAGATGTGGCACTTGGGCAGGACGCATTGGTGGACACGCGAACCGATACGATAATGGGCCGGGTGATCCGCATCGACCCGGCGGCCCAGGATGGGGTGGTGGAGGTCGATGTATCACTGCCGGCAGAGTTGCCAAGGAGCGCTCGCCCGGGTCTGGCGGTTGAGGGCATCATCGAACTCGAACGCCTCGAGGATGTGCTGTTCGTTGGTCGACCGGCATACGGTCAGGCTCACAGCACCGTTGGACTCTTCAAGCTGGTTGACGGCGGCGGATATGCCGAGCGCGTGAACGTGCGTCTTGGCCGCAGTTCAGTAAACACAATTGAAATCGAGGAAGGTCTCCGTATCGGGGACGTCGTCATTCTCGTTGACATGTCGCAATGGGATGCGTACGACCGGGTGAGAATCCGGTAACTTTGTTTTCAAGCCCAGGTATCGAGAGG
Source organism: Gemmatimonadota bacterium (assembly GCA_039588935.1). Lineage (GTDB taxonomy): Bacteria > Gemmatimonadota > Gemmatimonadetes > Gemmatimonadales > GWC2-71-9 > JBDGYW01. The sequence goes on from JBDGYW010000074.1 coordinate 17,198, forward strand.
AAACACTCCATGGCAGAACAAACCGAAACGTTGATCAAACTCGAAGGCGTGAAGAAAGTGTTTTTCACCGAAGAGGTGGAAACACACGCGCTGGCCGGCATCCACCTCGAGATAACTGAAGGTGAGTATGTCTGCATCGCCGGGCCCTCAGGGTGCGGCAAGACAACCCTGTTATCGATCCTCGGTTTGCTAGACACGCCGACCGACGGGGCCT
>JBDGYW010000075.1:0-14312 GCA_039588935.1 Gemmatimonadota bacterium
ATGGATGTAGAGTGGGCTGTAAGCTCCGTCGAGCCGTTCCGCCACAGCTCGAGCCGCAGTCACCGCTAGTTGATTACCTGGCCCTACCGCAAAGCTTTCGAAGGTCATTCCATGAGCGATGTGTACTCCCTGGGGTGCGTTCTGTTCGAGATGCTTGTGGGTGAGCCACCGTTCACAGGGAGAACTGCTCAGGCAATAATTGCCCGGCACATGCAGGAGAGGGTGCCGTCCATCGAGGTAGTGCGCCCGGGCCTTCCGCAGCAAGTGGTCAATGTGGTCGAGAAGTCGCTGGCGAAGGTGCCCGCAGATCGATTTGCCACCGCGGACGATTTTATCAAAGCGTTGTTGGCTCCGGTGACGTCCGCCGAATTGCGATTAGCGCGAGCGGTGGACAAACGCCTAATGAGGCGGACTCTCACGGCTGCGCTTGCGTTGGTCTCCGCTGTGGTCGCTTGGCTGGTTCTGCGACCTCCCGCAGCAATCCTAGATTCGAACAAGATTGTCGTGTTTCCGCTCGAGGAGCGCGGGTTTCCGGAGGGCGAGAACGGGGCGGGGTATGATATCGCCCTCATGATTGGCGCTGCTCTGGAACACACCGAACCCCTGAAGTGGATCGATGGAAGGCGACGGCTCGCTGGGGTGGCGCGAGCGGGTGTCGATCTCGTCAATTTGGAGGATGCGAGGAACATCAGCCTTGGCCGTCGAGCACGATATTTCATCGACGGGGTAGTGCGATCGGGCGCCGACTCTTCCACCGTTGTTCTGCGCCTCCACGACGTCGCTGGCGACTCGATCGTTTCGCAGGAGAGCGCAGCAGCAGCCAACGGGGAACTGAATTTCGTTCAGCTAGGGCTCGTCGCGATCCGGAACCTCCTGCCGGCGCTTCTCGAGCCTGGCCGCGACATTGATATCTCGCCGTTGCAGGACCGTCAGTCTTCCGCGATCGCTCTCTGGATTCAGGGTGAACGCGAATACCGTCAATCCCATTTTTCTCTGGCTCTGGAGTTCTATCGACGAGCCATTGCTGCAGACTCGGCGTTGGTGTTCGCAGCCGTGAAAGGAGCGCAAGCGGCTAGCTGGAACCACCATGCTAGAGAGGCTGAGCAACTGGTGAATCATGCTCTCACGCACGATTCACTACTGCCTCCCCGCTATTTGTCGTTCGCGCGAGGTCTGAGGGGATATCTCACAGGGGATTCCGAGTCGGCAGTTGCCTGGCTCCAGCAGACGATTGAGGAAGATCCAGAATGGGCGGAGGCGTCCACTGCTTTGGGAGAAGTGTACTATCACCTATTGCCTATGTCGGCAGCCCTCGACTCGCTGGCGCAGGCGTCATTCGCGACCGCATTGAGTATCGACAGCGCATTTGCGCCACCGCTGTATCACCTGGCGGAAGATGCAATTCGTAGTGGTGACTCGGTCGCTGCGTACATCCTCATAGAGAGGTTCAGGGAGGTAAACCCCGAACAGCCGCTGCTGCTGCAGCTCGAGTTGATGTCTCGGTGCGTGTACAACGATGCCGAGATGGCGTGGGCAGGTCCTGCAGCGGGCGACCCGCCGGCGGTTTTTCGCGCGGCCAAATCTCTCTCTGTGAGTGGCCGGCAGCATAGATGTGCGGAAGGGGCGTTCAGAGCGTTGCTCAACGCCGAAATAGATCTGGCCGAACGTTTTGGGGCCGTGCTTGGCCTTCAAGGTATTCTCGTGGCGACTGGTCGCGGTTCGACAGCCCTCTCACTCCTCGATTCGTTGATCTCCGCGGGCGACCGCAGAGCCCGGTCGCTTCACGTACTCTACACGCTCGCCGGAGCGCCGATGGATGCTGAGGCGGCAGAGTTGGCAGCCTTCGCGACCGGAGCCTTCGGACAGCAATATGAGCGCCTCACGAGTACCCTAAATCTCTGGGTGCTTGGCGTGTGGCATGTCTATCAGAGTGAAGCCGAGAAGGTCGGTACCATTGCCGCAGCCCTCGATGACATAGCGAATCAGACAGGACTTCGTCGAGATCGCATGTATGCGGACGCTCTGGCCGCGCATGAAGCGCTGATGCGGGGGGATACGACGGACGCGATCGACAGACTGCTCGATCTGACATCAACTGGTACGGTTAACAGTGTGGCTTGGGGGTATGGTGAGGCACTCCCGGTCGAACACCTGTTGCTCGCGGAACTGATGTTGGCTGACGGACGCTACGTAAGAAGCATACGTGCAGCCAGTGTGTTTGATCACGCGGGGCCGGTCATATTCGTGGCCTATCTCCCGAAGAGCCTACAGGTCCGCTATGACGCCGCTCGCTCCATGGGTCGGCTCGACCTCGCAGAACAATATCGGGAGCGTCTGCTCGCGCTGGGGCGCGGTGATCTGGTTCGATGAAGTAGGGGAAACCAACTTGGAGGTGTGCGTACGCAAAGACGTTCTTTGCTTGAGTTGTCCGAAATCGCTCGGATTAGTCGGGTGACTGAGCGAAGTCGGGCGCGGTGGACGACGTACAGATCGTGTTGAGGTGCATGCACGGCTGCAGGTATCGGCACTTGCACGGAATCCTAGTAGCTCTGTCACAGCTGTTTCTTCGATCGCTCCGCCGTTGCCGTGATTGATAGCATCGTGAACCAGTAGCTTTGAACGCCCATCAGTGGGGTCCTGCGTCCAGACGCCGTCAGGCCTTAGCAGGTCACGCGACGGCATCAAGATATGCTGCCCGTTGCGACGGATTGTGCAGCACCTCTGGCGGAGTTCTGACTGGGGCTGCACATTAATTACCCATCCCCACACAGGCTCCGTCATGAGTGACGTACTGCGTCGCCTACATAAGGTCCTCGCCGGCAGGTACACAGTCGACCGAGAGATCGGCCGTGGGGGAATGTCGCTCGTCTTTCTCGCAGAAGATCTCCGGAACCAGCGCAACGTTGCACTCAAGGTTCTCCGCCCCGAATTGACGAAGTCGTTGGGTGCCAAACGGTTCCTGAGCGAAATCAGAATCGCCGCAAACCTCGAACATCCCAACATCCTCCCGCTGTTCGATTCCGGCGAAGCGGACGGCCTTTTGTACTACACGATGCCGCTCGTGGAGGGTCAATCCCTTCGCGACCGTCTCGAGCGAGACGGAGCGCTGCCGTTGGATGATGCGCTCTTGATCGCCAAGGAAGTCGGAGAGGCCCTGGCCTGCGCGCACGAACACGGTGTCGTGCATCGCGACATCAAACCTGAAAACATACTCCTCGCGAACGAAACCGCGAGGGTAGCCGATTTCGGCATTGCACGGGCGAGAACCGAGGCCGGTGATTACGAATCGTTGACCGATGCCAATCTGGCGATTGGAACTCCCCAGTACATGAGTCCCGAACAAGCTGGGGGAAGTGAACTCGTTGACGGACGCACGGACATCTACTCGTTGGGCTGTGTGTTATACGAGATGCTCGCCGGCGAACCACCGTTCACAGGCCGAACGCTCCAGGCCATTATCGCAAAGCATCTGGGTGAGAAGGTCCCCACGCTTACCGTCCTGCGGCCGGACATTCCGCTCGGCGTGGTCAACGCCATCGAAAAGGCGCTGGCCAAGGTGCCTGCTGACAGATTTCAGACTGCCTCAGAGATGGTGAGAGCGTTGGCTGAGGCCACGAGTGGCAAGGGCGTCGCAACCACCGGAACCGGGAGGTGGGCTGCATTTGTCGCACCTATCGTAATTGCAGCAACTGCATTGGCCATTTGGACTGCATGGCCCGACCCCCCACCACTCGATCTGAATCGGATCGTTGCATTCCCGTTCGAGGTGAGCGGGACGCCGGGTGAAGAGGAACCGGACGGTGCCCTGGTCGCCTACCACATTGTCCAGGCACTCGATCAGTTGGGTGGGGTACGCTGGTCCGAAGGGAAGGACTTGTTGGAATTGCGGTATCGTGAGGACCCGCGATTGGTGACCGAGCATGTGTTGCGAGAGGCCGCGCGCTCTTACCGGGCGGGATACTTCCTCGACGGGACTGTGTTGTACCGGGGCGACACCGCGAGGGTAATGCTGGCTCTACACTCTACCGAAGATGAAATGCGTGTCGCGCGTGCAGACACGGCAGATAGACGCAGCGATACCGAGCACGTTGCGTACCGGGCTGTCGCCGATGTGTTGCTGTCGCTAATCCCTGATGCTGGGCGTCTCGGCGTGGCTGCGCTGGCCGGGCGAGGACATGAGACGCTTCAGCCGTTTGCGCAGGCCGAGCGAGCGTTCTACTACGGCCGATACAGGCAGGCATTCGAGCACTACAGCAGTGCTGTCGAAGCCGACTCGACCTTTGCCCTGGCCGCCGTCAAAGGTGCACAGGCGGCGAGTTGGATGCACGAACCGGCCGCCGCCACGGAGCTGATCACGGTCGCAATGGCACACGTGGAGACTCTCCCATCACTTTGGGCCTCATTTGCGCGCGGGTTCGATGCATATCTGGGGGGCAGTGCCGACAGTGCGGTCCTCTTCTTCGAGAAGGCTATCGCGCTGGATGACGAGTGGCCCGAGGGCTGGATGGGGTTGGGTGAGGCGTACCAGCATATGCTGCCGAGCAGGACGCCGCAGGACTCCCTGGCGAAGCACGCCTTCCAAAACGTGTACGCGCTGACCAGTGGCTACGCTCCTGCGCTCTACCACCTGGCCGAGTACGCGATTCGGGACGGTGACCTGGAGCGCGCTTCGGAAATCCTCGAGGAATACCGCGACGTCCATCCGGACACGGGGGTTCTGGCAATCCCGGAACTCGCCCTGGCGTGCCTTCGCGACTCGCCCGACGCAATCCGTTGGCGGCGGCAGGTGCTGGATGACGTGAACCGGGTGTATCTGGCGGCCACTATCCTCGGCGTGCAGGCCAGGTTTCCGGATTGTGCATCAGCTGGGTGGCAGGCCGTTTTGGACCACGATACCTCTACGATAGAGAACTGGCGGTTCAGCTCACTGGTCGGCCTGCAGAGTATGTTGGCCGCAACGGGCCGCAGCACAGAGCTCAAGAACCTTGTGGACTCGGCGGCGGCATCGGGTGCCCTGTCGGGTGCGACCGGCAGGCTCTACTACATTCTGGACGCTATGGCGGGCGCCGAAGTGGAGCCCGAGGCGCGCGCAGTGGCCACATCGCTGCGTGAGGCGGTCGGCAGTCTCACACCCGCTCGACGCTGGTTCCTCGGAATGTGGGATGTCCACCAAGGCGTTATCCCGGATGCTTCGAGGAGCCGCGACGTGCTCCAGGAGCGTGCCGATTCCGGCGATCGGGCTGCGGCACTCATGGCCGAAGGGCTGGCGGGCCACATCGCGTTGGCACAGGGCGACACCTCGCAGGCTGTGCAAATCCTCTCTCACTTGACGCCGAACGTGGCGTATGCGTTCCTGCAGAGACCTTGGGAGTCGTTCGGCTACGGGCGTGTTATTCTAGCCAGGATTCTCCTGTCACAAGGCAGGTTCGCGGAAGCATATGACGTTGCGGCGGCGATCGACTCGCCCGGCGCCGCAAGCTTGATGTTCCTGGTTTTTCTACCGACTAGCCTGGAGCTGAGGTTGCGAGCGGCAGAGGCGCTCGGGGATGATGTGGCGGCCGGACGAATGCGCGAACGGCTGAGGTTGCTCGGGAGGGCTGACATACTGGATGCTCAACGACCCTAGACGAAATGTGCGCTTGGGTGTCCATACCGAACTCTCTGCTCGTCCACTTTTCCGGTGTCCCATGCTGCCCAATTGACTCCCACCCTGCTCTAATTGACCGATAATTGACCGGTCTGGGTTCTTTTTGTGGGCCCAGGCTGGAGGCGAAATGGGTGGCAACAATGGCAGGACGCCGATGAACGGCTCCGTGTCCGTGGTTGGGTATGTACCAATCGATGACGAGCTGTCTTCGGTCGCAATTCAGCTGACAGACGCCAAGTCCTGGCGGCGTGGGGCTCCGCGGTGCACATTATCCCCCCCTTCCGACACGGATTGCGCATTGAACGAAGTACTCAGCCGTCTCCGCGTGGCCCTCACGGGTCTTTACACGGTCGAGCACGAGATTGGTCGGGGAGGCATGTCGTATGTCTTTCTCGCCACCGACTTGAAGCACGGCAGGCAGGTGGCGCTCAAGGTTCTGCGACCTGAACTGGCCGCGTCGGTCGGCGTCGAGCGCTTCCTGCGCGAGATCCAGATCGAGGCGTCGCTGCAGCATCCCAACATACTCCCGCTTTACGACTCGGGTGAGGCGGATCGGATGCTCTATTACTCGATGCCGTATTTGGATGGTGAGACTCTGCGGGAAAAGCTGCGGCGCGAGACTCAGCTCGATGTGGACGAAGCACTGAGAATAGCGCGAGAAGTAGTCGATGCGGTTGCTTACGCTCACGGCCACGATGTGGTGCACCGTGACATCAAACCTGAGAACATCCTGCTTTCGGAAGGTCATGCTCACGTAGCGGATTTCGGGGTCGCACGAGCAGTGAGCGAAGCAGGTGGTGAGCAACTGACCGATTCGGGAATCGCCGTCGGTACACCGGCATACATGAGTCCGGAACAAGCCCTGGCTTCGTCGAACATCGACTTCCGGAGCGACGTGTACTCGTTGGGGTTGGTGGTCTACGAGATGTTTGCCGGCGAGCCACCGTTTACGGGACCAACACCTCTTGCCGTTCTGGCGCGCCACGCCAAGGAACGCGTGCCCTCGTTGGAGGTCGTGCGACCAACCGTCCCGTCGGGAATCATAACGGTGATAGAGAAGGCACTCCAGAAGGTGCCCGCGGATCGTTACCAGACCGCCGCGGCGTTTGGTGAAGCGCTGGCCGAAGGCGCAACCACAGAGATCGCGCTGGACCGTCCCAGGATCCGGAGCAGCCGCAGGCGCTGGCCGCTGCCGGCTGGTGCCGCGACCGTTCTGGTTCTTCTCCTGGCGTTGTGGTGGTTCGTGTTCGCGCTCCCCGTGCCGAATCCGGACTGGGTTTTGGTGTACCCTTTGGAGGTTTCAGGGGACGTCGGGCCTGCGGAAGCCGACCTTGGCGACGACAACGCCTACTTGATCTGGAACGCGCTCGACGGTCGAACCTCCTTGAGGTGGATCAATGCGCTCGACCGTGTCGATGATCCGTCTGTTTTGTCGGGGTTCTCAGCGCGTCGAAGGCGGTCGTTTGCACGGAGTCAGAGGGCGGGCTACTACCTGTTCGGTCGCACCATGAGTGAAGGCGACGGCTGGCGCACCTACCTATGGTTGCAGGACGTAGAGACGGACTCGGTCGTCGCGCGTGCCAATACGGTTGGCCAGCGCAGCGAGGCTCGGCTACTCGGCGTGCGGGCCACTGCCCCCCTGCTTCTGGAGTTCCTACCGGAAGAGACCGTTGATGTCTCGGCAATCGCGGGCCGTGAAGCCGAGGCGGTGCAGACGTTCGTGCAGGCGGAACGGCATTTCCATGCCGGTCGGTTCGTTCAGGCATTCGAGCACTACAGCGAGGCCGTGAGTCAGGACTCGATGTTTGCCCTTGCCGCCGTGAAGGGAGCCCAGGCGGCTAGTTGGCTGCACGAAGTGGAAATAGCAACTGGTCTGATTGACGCTGCGCTGAGCCACGCCGAGACGCTCACGCCGAAACACATGAGCTTTGCCCGCGGGCTCGAGGCCTTTTTTGCTGCCAGCGCCGACACAGCCGTCTTCCACTTCGAGCGTGCACTCGCAATTGACAGTGCTTGGTCCGAAGCCTGGACTGGCCTCGGTGAGGTATACACCCACCTGGTGCCACGAAAAGCACCGCAAGATTCGTTGGCGCAAGACGCTTTCCTCCGCGTATACGGGAGCACGGACGGATCCGCCCCGGCTCTTTACCATCTCGTGGAGTACGCAATACGCGACGGAGACCTCGCAAGCGCCTCCGAATTCCTCAGGCAATACCGTGCCGCGTCGCCTGACACACTCGGGTATGCGGTGCCGAAACTCGAGCTGATGCTGCGCTGTGTCCGCGAAGGTCCCGGCGTAATCGACTGGCGAGACCTGGTGCTTCGAGATGTGCGGCCGGTCAGCCAGGCGGCGAGGTCGCTCGGCGTAGGGGCGGCGTATCCCGATTGTGCCATGGCTGCTTGGATGGCAATAATCGATTTTCACGCATCCGAGGCCGACGGCTACATGTACAAAGCATTGGTCGGCTTGCAGAGCTTGCTCGCGGCGACCGGACGTGACGATGAACTCATCGCGCTCATGGATTCTGCCCTCGCCTCCGGTTCCCAAAACGCCGTATCCGCTAAGCGTAACTACGTCGCTTACTATCTCGCCGGGGCTCGGGTGGACCTGGAGGCAAAGGCGCTCGTAGATTCCTTCAAGACCAACCTCTGGAACATCTCCGACGCGCGGCTGTGGTCGGTAGGCGTGTGGGACGTAGACCGCAACAATCTCGAAAGCGCCCGCACCATCCGCGACACGCTGAACTCCCGAACGGCAACAGACGACAGGCCGGTATTGTCCCAATGGGCTATGAGCCTCTCAGCACATGTTGCGGCCGCTGAAGGCGATACAACCCGCGCGATCGCGTTACTCCAGTCAATTACGCCGGCTGCCCATCGCGGTAACGTCTACTATTTCTGGAACTCGATGGGCCTCGAACGACTGCTCCACGCGCGGTTGCTAATGGCCCGAAGGGAATACAAGGCAGCGTATGATGTTGCAGCCGGGCTCGATTCACCCGGAGCGGTCAACATCATCTATCCGCTATTTGTGCCGCTGAGTCTCGAAATCCGTCTGCAATCCGCGCGGGCGCTGAACGACCAAGCGGCGGTTCAAGCTATTGAAGCGAGACTCAGCGCGCTGGGGCGCTGAGTGAGATGGGAAGGGAATCCCGTCAACACGAGCACAAGGAGGTGTGTTATGTCCGGTAAAGGCAAAGGGAGAAAACGCGATGACTTTACAAAGATGCCCAACCCATTCCCCCCAAAAAAGAAACTGACTGGGGCGGACGGAGGCAAAGCAGTCACGAAGAAAGAATTCCAGGACCTGGTCGAGTGGCTAAGGGCATACTGCAACAACATGGAACGCTGGGGCCAGGACATGCGCGACGATTTGATCCGGCTTGAGGGCCAGGCGGGCTTTCCGAGTGGCGATCCCGGCGACCCACCCGGCGGACCGCCCAACGGCGACGAGTAGCTGGCGGATCGACGGCTGGGTCCGTTGGTACTGTGGCCGAGCGGATTTCATCAAGGACCCCGACATACACGACGGCCGGTGGCGCATAAGACAACCACCGGCCGCCTGATTAGTTCGGACGCCCAAAATCCCCCCTAAACCCTGCCCTCGAACATGTCCACGAACGCATTGGCTGTTCTGGGGCGGTCCCGTGGTTTCTTTTCCAGCGCCGCATGCACCGCTATCTCCACATGTTCCGGCAACTCAGGCTTTACGACCCTGAGTGAAGGTGGAGCAGCGCCTCGGTGCTTGCGGAGAACGGCGGCAGCTGAAGGGCCGTCGAACACCGGCTCACCCATGAGCATCTCGTAGACGACGCACGCAAGAGAGTAGATGTCGCTCCTGCCGTCGAGTCTGGACTCGCCGGTTGCCTGTTCGGAACTCATGTAATGAGGTGTGCCAACCAGCAGGCCGGAAGAGGAGAGTTGCTCGCCGCCCGATCGGATGATGGCTCGGGCAACTCCGAAATCGGCCAGCACCACTCGATCTTCCAGAAATAGGACGTTTCCGGGTTTGATATCCCTATGCACGACGTTCTGTTCGTGGGCGTAATCCAACGCCGCAGCTAGTTGCCTCGCGATCTTCACCGCCTCGTCCAGCTCGGGGTGCTTGCCGTCGTTGAATCGCGCGTCTAGCGATCCTCCCTCTGCGTACGGAGATATGAAGCAGAGACGCTCCCTCTGCTCGCCGGACTCGAGCAGGGGCAGGATATTGGGGTGTCGGAGACTCTTGAGTAGCGCAATCTCGCGGTGAAACATTTGCCGGCCCATCGTGCGAGTGAACTCAGCCTTCAGCACCTTTATCGCGACGAGCATGCCATCCGTGGCGCGCCTGGCGAGAAACACGTCTGCCATGCCGCCTTTACCAAGTTGTCGCACCAGTTCGTATCGGTCCTGCAAGTCGCTACAAACTGGATCGAGTTGGTCGGACATACATTCTCCCCCAGGGCGAGAAGCATAGCATAGCACCCTTCGGCACCGCACCGCCAGACCCCACCAAGGGCGGTAAGGCGGAATTGTGTTTGTATCCGCCTGTCCGCCCTTCCGCCTGTCTGCCTGTCCGCCTTACCTTGCCTGCAACGCGAACCTCACATTGCGAGGATCTGATTCATGCGCTACGCCGGCTTGCTCCTGCTATCGCTCATCGCCGCATGTTCCGGAGACGATATTTCGGTGCGCCAACGGTTCCTGGCGCAGTCGAGTGTGTCCGTCCAGTTTGAAGGTTGGGTGCGATCGCTCAACAACCAGAATCAGGACTCATTGGCGCTTGTCTTCCATCAGGTCCCAGAACTCAGAGTCCTCCACACTGATGGAACGGTCGCGCGTGGCCGGGATGAGGTGCGAGAAGCCCAGGTCGAGTTCTTCGATTCCGCTGAGATGGTGAACTTCGTTCCCGATGGCCTCGAGATCGAGGTGCTCGGCGACGATGTAGTGCTGACGACCTTCCGTTATACACTCGATATCGAACGAACCGACGGAACACGCGACCCGACAGTGCGCGGACTCGGCACTATTGTCTGGACCAACGATCCCGCCGACGGACTCTGGAAGATTCGCGCGCTGCAATTGTCTGCGCGGAGGCGTCCGGGGAGCTAGTTGAGGCAGCAGCCCATCTCTGCACTTATGCGGCATGCGCGGCATGGGTTGCTTATGCGGCATGTTGCTTCAATCACCCTCAATGCCGCCCATGCCGCTAATGCTGCCTATCCTCCTCCCGCGCCTTCCTTTCCTCAAGGACCACAGCTCTGCCCCTCCGCAACTCTGCCGCTGCGGTGCTGCCGCTTGTCTAAACGTGACCCACACTTTATTGTGTTCCAACTCTCCACAGGAGCACGGTCCACTGTCGGACCTTTTCCTCAGTTCGGACGACTACAGCGAACGCGCGCACAATCTCTACAATGAAGGGCATTATGACGCGGCTCTCGAAGTCATTCGAGACGGCCTCGAGCGATTTCCCTTCTCGGTAGATCTGCACGTTGGGGAGGGGTACGCCCGGCTCGCGCGCGACGAGTTTGTGTGGGCACGCAGAAGCTTCGAGACCGCGTTGGATCTAGAACCCGATCATGAGGAGGCGTTGGCCGGCCTCGGCGAGGCGCTGCTCAAGCTGGGCCACCGCGAAGCCGCAATACGCTGTTTCGATCGCGTTCTTTCCCTCGGCTTTCGCGAAGATCACGACTTGATGCTACAGATTGGGCGGGCGCTGTTCCGAGAGGCGATGGTGAACCATGCACGTGGCTTCTTCCAGCTTGCAGTGGACGGCCACCCAGACTCTTCGGAGGCGGTAGCGTGCTTGGGTTACGCGCTCCACCGAACCGGCGACGAAGACGCCGCGTTGTATTGGCTTAGGAGAGCGCTCGACGTCGACCCGGCGCACGCTGAAGCACGCGTCTATCTGGGAAACCTGCTTTACGATCGCGGTGAGTACGACGCAGCGTTGATGCATTTCGAGCGTACCGAACCAGGCGATCATGTGGATGAACTCGCCGTTTGGCGGCTGATCGAGTTGAAGAAGTCGGCATACCATCTTGCGCCCACAGACCCCGAACTGGCCCCTTGGTCGCATCGACTCGCTGGAATCGCTGAAGAGATGGACTCGATCGAAGTTCTCCTCGCTGAAGTGGAAGCGGCTCAGCCTGACGGTACGTTTCGCGACCCGCGCCAGCTGGAACTGTTCGGTACGCTGTTGGTCGAGCTGCAGGGGATGCAGCGTCGTACAACTGGTGAGAAGCATCGGGTACGGACCACGTCGGGAATCTCCTACACTGGGACCTGGGAGGAGATCGTCTTGCAAATGAAGATGGACGATCGCGAGCTAGCTGAGGCATCCGTTAAGCAGTACATGGCGCGGGCGTCGCTACGAAAACGCACGGAGACCGGAGTGGTAATCCCAGTGAGCGACGCCGAGAGCTTCATTCGGGGTGCTGCGGCTGCAGGGGTCTTGATGATCATCTCGTGACAACCTGCCGCCTTCTCTCGATCCCTCCCGCTGCCTCCCATCCCTAACCCGCCGGCGCCATGCATGTATCCGCTCACGTCCTCAAAGAGGTTCTCCCCAACGGTCTGACGCTACTCGTTCAACGTCAGGACTCGGCACCTGTTGTTGCAGTGGTCACGCACGTAAAGGCGGGGTACTTCGACGAGCCTGACGAATGGGTGGGCATGTCTCATGTTATGGAGCACATGTTCTTCAAGGGCACCGCTCGACGCAGCCCGGGCGACGTAGCTCGCGACACTCAGTTGCTGGGCGGATATCTGAATGCCGGAACGAGCTATGACAAGACTGTCTACTACACCGTGTTGCCGTCGAGTAGCGGCGGACTGGAGAAGGCCCTCGACATACAGTCTGATGCATTGATCAACTCGACTCTCGATGCCGACGAGTTGGCCAGGGAGTTGGAGGTGATCATCCAGGAGGCGAAGCGAAAGCTCGATTCGCCCAATGCCGTCGCTGGAGAAACACTTTACGAACTTCTATTCACGACACACCGAATGCGGCGTTGGCGGGTCGGAACGGAAGAGGGTCTGAGGACGTTCACGGCAGAGGCGGTACGTCGGTACTACTCCAGCCGTTATGCGCCTGGTCGGGTCGTGGTGGGAATCGTCGGCGACATGGACACGGAACGTGCCGTCGAACTGGCGCGTCGTGCATACGGAGATTGGGACCGCCCGACTGTGGCAGTCGAATCATCGCCTGCCGAGTCAGCGAAGGTCGTGCCTACAGCACGGCTGATGTTTGGGGACGTGAGGCGACCCATCGGAGTCGTCGGCTGGCGTACGGTCGGGACCCTGCATGAGGACGCCGCAGCGCTGGACGTGGCGGCATCCGTGCTGGGGTCGGGGAGAGGTGCGCGCCTCTACAGGGCTGTCCGAACAGTCGGCTTGGCGAGCAGCGTGGGTGCGAGTCATTTCGCACCGACCGAGGTTGGTGTCTTTGATCTCACGCTGGCGGCGGACGCCGAGAAGTTGGACGATGCTGTAACCCGATCTGTCGAGATCGTGTCGGCAGTGGCGCAAACCGGACCCACCGACGAAGAACTCAATCGCACTCGGGCGATGATGGCAATGCGCTGGGCGAGAATCTTCGAGTCGATGGATTCGCGAGCTATTGCGTTGTGTTATGCTGAAGCTCTGGGAAGGTATGAATTCGTCGACGAGGAGTACCAGCGGATACTGGCGGTGACGGCCGAAGACGTAAGGCGCGTGGCGGAGCAGTACTTGTGTCCGGATCAGGCGGCCGCCGTCTTCTACCTGCCCAACGAAGGATCGAGTCGGCTCGCCGGTGATGCCTGGCCCCTGATGCCGGAGATGTCCGAGCCCGATGCCTTCCCTGCGCGCATTTCTCTGGATGGAGCCGAATCGGCGACCGCCAATGAGGATGTCGAGACAAGTTCCTACGAGGGTGATGTAACCCGCCGCTCGTTCGCAGGCGTTGACATGCTCGTCCGTTCGAAACGCGGCTGCGGTCTTGTGTCGTTGGGGCTGGACGTAGCGGATTTGCCTGCTCTCGAGACGCCCGAAAATGGCGGCATCTCTCGGCTGTTGGTTCGGTCGACCGTCAGGGGAGCTGGCGGCATCACGGGCGAGGAATTGGCGCAGGCGGCGGAGTCGCTGGGGGGTGGGATCGTTGCGAGCAGTGCCGCGGACGGTCTAGGGTGGGGCATCACGGTGCCGCCTGAATATCTAAGGGAGGCGGCGGAGCTGTTACGGATGGTCGCACTCGAGCCGACGCTCACGCAAGCCGATATCGCGAAGGAACGTACACTGCAAGTGAGCGATGCCCGCAGGTCGCAGGATGACATGTTCCGATATCCTATCCAGCGGGTTCTAGCGAAAGCGTTCGACGGCGATGCATACGGCCTGGCGCAGCTCGGGGAGCCCGAGACGGTTCAGACTTTGAGCGAAGAAGAGGTACGTGATTGGGCCGCAGCCGTCGGTTCGCACCGGGCTACGGTTGTAGCCGTCGGGGATTTGGATCGGGAAGAAATGTTGGATGCGCTGGCGCCGTTGGCCACGTGGCCCGCGGCCGGCGATCCAGGTGCCGAACTGACCCAAGCTGTGGAATTCAAGCAACAATCCGGCTCCGAACAGCGTGACAAGGCCCAGAGCGCCCTGGCGATGGCGTTTCCGTCTGTTCCTGCCGCATCACCGGACAGGTTTGCGCTGGCGGTTA